>JAQCJC010000020.1 GCA_027593245.1 Bacteroidota bacterium
GCGGTCAATGACCGCCATGGCACTCATATGATCGATGCCCGGATCCACGCCCATTTCGTTTAAAAACAACAGGCCTTTGGCTTCAACCTCTTTGTGTAGGGCTTGCATCTCATCACTGACATAGGAAGCGGTGACCATATTTTTTCCAAACTTCAAACAATCTTTGGCTACCTCAATATGAAAACGCGCCGGCAACATCGAAACTACAATATCCGCATTTTGAATAGCTTTGGTACGTTGTTGTTCATCAAAAACGTCAAAAGCGATGGCTTGGCCATTGGGGTGTTGGTCAATCAGTTGTTCAGCAAAGGCACTATTTTTATCCGCCAAAAGGATACGGAGTTGTTCCGGCTCTGACTTTTGCAGAAGGTATTGTACAAGGTATGCTGTGGATTTACCAGCACCAATAATAAGGATGGTTCGCATATTGTGGTTGCAATGATTACTTTTGTATAAAGTTAATTATTTAAAATGAGTATGGAAAAGAAAATATTTTTGGTGGCCTCAATTTTGGGGTTGATTGCTGTGGTTTTGGGGGCTTTTGCCGCCCACGGACTTCGTGATGCGCTGAACCCCACGAGTTTAGAAAGTTTTCAAACAGGGGTACGTTACCAAATGTACCATGCATTTTTTCTTTTTGTAGTGGGGCTGATGCCACAACTCCAACCCCAACAAAAAAAGCGTTTGTTTTGGCTTGTGCTTTTGGGTGTTCTTTTGTTTTCGGGCTCTATTTATCTATTGGCCACCAATGCCTTAACCCCCATTGATTTTGCGTTCCTTGGTCCTGTTACCCCTCTCGGAGGGTTATTGCTGATGTGTGCTTGGGGCTTGTTGGGGGTTTATCTAATAAAACGCAAAAACTAAGATAAATTTTAGCAATTTTTAAAAGAATAAGTACCTTTGTTGCTTTAATGCAATTCACTTTTTATGGAACACCTACGCCAAGTTACGAAAACGATTTCGTTAAAAGCACTCGGAATAACCTCAAAGTCAGTTCATTACCAATGTTCTCCAGACCAACTACACGCCAAAACTATTGCGCTAAAACAAGGGGTCGAGGCCTCCTCTGGTGCGCTCGCCATCAATACCGGAGCGTTTACAGGACGTTCGCCCAAAGACCGTTTTATTGTTCAAGACGCCATCACCAAAGACAAGGTCTGGTGGGGGGATATCAACATTCCATTTTCGTCAAACGCCTTTGACAAACTCTACACCAAAGTCATTCATTACCTAAATGATAAGGAACTCTATGTCCGCGACAGTTATGTCTGTGCCGACCCCGAGTATCGGGTCAATATTCGTGTCATTAATGAATACCCATGGAGCAATTTTTTTGCCTTCAATATGTTTATGCGTCCTACTGCTTCAGAACTGGAAGATTTTACTCCCGAATGGACCATTGTCAATGCGCCCGGTTTTATGGCCAATGCGAAAGAGGATGCTACTCGCCAACATAATTTTGCCATATTAAATTTTACCAAAAAAATTGCTTTGATTGGTGGGACGGGCTATACGGGCGAAATTAAAAAAGGCATTTTTTCGGCCCTTAATTTTATTTTACCGGTGTACAAAAATACGTTGCCCATGCATTGCAGTGCCAATGTGGGTAAAGATGGTGCAACGTCCATATTTTTTGGACTCTCTGGCACTGGAAAGACCACACTATCCACCGATCCCGAACGCCATCTCATTGGCGATGACGAACACGGTTGGACGGCCGAAAATACCATATTCAATTTTGAAGGCGGGTGTTATGCCAAGGTCATCAATCTTTCGAAAATTCAAGAACCAGACATTTATAACGCCATAAAAAAAGGCGCAATTTTGGAGAATGTGGTGATGGATAAAAACGGAAATGTCGATTTTACAGACAAAAGCATTACGCCCAACACGCGTGTGAGTTACCCCATCCACCACATCCAAAATATCCAACCCAATTCTATAGGTGGAAACCCCAAAAATATTTTTTTCTTAACCGCTGATGCTTTTGGTGTATTGCCGCCCATTTCGAAACTTACCCCAGGTCAGGCGGCCTATCATTTTATTTCGGGCTATACTGCCAAAGTCGCGGGTACCGAGGCCGGCATCAACGAGCCCAAACCTATATTTTCGGCTTGTTTTGGAGCGCCTTTTATGCCCCTTCATCCCACTAAATATGCCGAAATGTTGAGCGCCAAAATGAAATCGGCGGGGGTAACGGTGTGGTTGGTCAATACGGGCTGGACGGGTGGTCCTTATGGCATCGGGAAACGTATGGAATTAACATATACGCGCGCTATGATTACGGCGGCAATGGACGGTTCGTTGGAGGCCGCTAACAAAGACAATTACCATATCCACTCGGTTTTTGGTGTTCTTCAACCAAGGGTTTGCCCTAATGTACCCACGGCAGTGTTGAGTCCAAGAAAAACCTGGAAAAATGATGAGGGCTTTTATAAAATCGCCTATCAATTGGCAAATTCATTCGTTGATAATTTTAAACAATTTGAGCGCTTTGCCAATGCTGAGATTTTGAGTGGTGCGCCAAACTTAAGACCTAATTAATAATAACTTAACTTTTTTAGCCACTTTATAATATTTCTTAACATTTTGGTGTATTAATCTTAGTGAAAGCGTAAACTAAAATCTGTCTTGGGTTTTTTAAATTTAATGGTATGAAGAACTCAAAACGATTAGTTGACCTCGTGGTAATTTCAGACACCCATTTGGGGACTATCGGTTGTCGCGCTGAAGAGCTATATCAATACTTAAAAAGTATACAACCGAAAACCATAGTATTAAATGGCGATATTATCGACATTTGGCAGTTTAGTAAACGACACTGGGATAAACACCATACAAAAATCATCAAGGAACTTTTAAAATTTGTATCGAATGGCGTTAAGGTTCATTATATTGCTGGCAATCATGACGAGGCCCTAAGACGCTTCTTAAATTTTGAAATAGAAGGGTTTAAAATCACGAACAAACTAACACTTGATTTAGAAGGTAAAAAAGCTTGGTTTTTTCATGGCGATGTCTTTGATGTAACCATGCAATACTCGCGCTGGCTAACGCGCTTGGGGGGATTTGGATATGATATTCTAATATTAATCAATTCAACGGTGAATAAATTTTTAACTCTATTTGGCCGTGAAAAATTATCATTTTCTAAAACGATAAAAAACAAAGTTAAAGCTGCCGTTTCATTCATCAATAAATTTGAATCCACTGTGGTAGAAATTGCGCTCAAAAACAACTATGACTATGTGGTGTGTGGTCATATTCACCAACCGTGTATTAAAACTATTGACATAAAAGATGGATGTTTGACGTATCTCAATTCAGGTGATTGGATAGAAAACATGACGGCTTTAGAATATCATAACAAAAAATGGACCTTATATAATTATGAGTCTATATTTTTTGAACATAATAATCTGGATGATCACGACTATAAAGACGTCAAAACACTATTCTCAGATTTGGTGGCCGATATTAACTTAAAGCCAACAGACGTATGAAAGTACTTTATGCTATTCAAGCCACTGGGAACGGTCATATATCAAGAGCTCAAGAACTCATACCATTATTACAAAAAAATATTGAGGTTGATGTGTTGTTGAGCGGAACTTCTGCAGATATTGAATTAAAGATGCCCATACGTTTTAGGTTCAAAGGGCTTAGTTTTGTCTTTGGGAAGAATGGGGGAATCAACATTTGGAAGACGATTGTTCAAATGGATTTTTGGCGTTTTTTTAGAGATATAAAACAAGTACCTTTAAACGAATATGACTTTGTTATAAACGATTTCGAACCCGTTTCGGCATGGGCTTGTAGGCTTAAAAAAAAATATTGTATTGCACTTAGTCATCAATATAGTTTGCTCAATCAAACTGTTCCAAAATCTCCAAAAAAAGCTCGATTATCGAAATTTATTTTACGCTATTATGCACCATTTTCAGTTGGCTACGGTTTTCATTTTAAATCCTATACTTCAAACATATATTTGCCTATTATTAAGAACCAAATCAAAAAAGTAAGTCCAATTAAAAAAAACTATTTTGTGGTTTATTTACCAGCTTTTGACGATCAAAAAATCGTGAGCATACTTTCTAAAATATACAAAACGAATTGGGTGGTATTTTCTAAACATACTAAAGAAAAGTATAGGTATGGAAATGTAAAAGTAAATCCAATCTCAACCAAAGGGTTCAATAAAAAATTAATCAATTGTAGAGGGGTTTTGTGTGGCGCGGGATTTGAGACTCCAGCTGAAGCGCTCTATCTTAAAAAGAAACTTTTGGTGATTCCTATGAAAAATCAATATGAACAACAATGCAATGCGGAAGCTTTAAGGGATATGGGGGTCCCTGTGCTTTATGACCTAAATCAAACTAGCATTGAGGATATCAAAAGCTGGGTAAAATCAAAAAAAATAGTAAAAGTAGACTATACTCAATCTCCTCAAAAAGTCATCAATCAAATGTTTATTGATTATATCAAACGGTATTCCAAACAAAAGTATTTTCACAAATTTAATTCGGTCAGTTCTTAGCAGTGTTTTTACAGTTCAAATTAAAAGCGTAATTTTAGTGTTTACAATAAACCAATGCGCTCAGTAGTACTGTTTTTTTTATCGATATGCCTGTGTTCTTGTTCTTATTTTGAGAAAAAGAAAATGGATTCACAATCAATTCTAGAACAAGAATTAAAAACGTTTTCGTGGGATGAAGTGGACCAATTCCCAAGTTTCGAAAGCTGTGAGGACATTATCAATTTTTATGAAAATAAAATATGTTTTGAAAACACATTATCGAATTACGTTTCTGAAGTCTTACAGCAAAATCAGAATGTTGTGTTGCCTTTTGTCACAGATACTATTGATGTGCGGTTTTTAGTTTCTAGTACAGGGGTTCTTACGCTTACTGAAGTAGCAACTCACACTACAAAAGACCGCTCAACAGCAGATTTAAAAACAGTTTTGGAAACAGCATTGAACGATTTACCTACTCTTTACCCTGCCATTAAACGAGGACAACACGTACAAGTCGAGCTTGTATTACCCATTATTTTAAATGCCAAATAACTACAATGGTATAACCCAACATCACTATGACCACATCAAATACTAGCGAAAAAATTATTCTGGGGATCGACCCAGGAACTACAATAATGGGTTTTGGTTTGATTAAAGTCAAAGGTAAGACGATGGAATTTTTACAATTAAATGAATTGCAGCTCAAAAAATACAGCGATCATTATTTGAAGTTAAAGCTCATTTTCGAACGCACCATAGAACTTATTGATACTTTCAATCCGGATGAGATTGCGATTGAAGCCCCATTTTTTGGAAAAAATGTACAAAGTATGCTCAAGTTGGGGCGCGCCCAAGGAGTAGCTATGGCTGCTGGACTATCTAGAGAAATCCCCATCACAGAATATTCGCCCAAAAAAATAAAAATGGCGATTACTGGCAATGGAAATGCCAGTAAAGAACAAGTGGCTAAAATGCTTCAAAGTCTTTTGCAACTGAAAGAATTGCCTAAAAACTTGGATTCTACAGATGGTTTGGCCGCTGCAGTGTGCCATTTTTATAATGCGGGTAAAGTGACTGCAGGGAAAAGCTATACCGGGTGGAGTGCTTTTGTCAAGCAAAATGAAAAAAGAATAAAAAAATAAACTTTCATTTGGCAGGACTCTACATACATATTCCCTTTTGCAAAAAAGCATGTCATTATTGTAATTTTCATTTTTCGACCAACCAAAAGCATAAGCAAGATTTTATTGAGGCCCTTTGCAAAGAACTTCAGCTTAGAGCAAAAGAATTAAAGTTAGTGCCATTGGAATCCATTTATTTTGGTGGTGGAACACCATCGCTTTTGACCTTGGAAGAGTTGAATACAATTTTTCAAACCATTGATACCGCTTACAATGTTAAGTCCGATGCAGAAATCACTTTGGAAGCCAATCCGGATGATTTAACCCATAAAAAAATTCAAGCATTTGCATCCACACCCATCAACAGATTGAGTGTGGGAATCCAATCTTTTTTTGATGAAGATTTGAAACTAATGAATCGTGCTCATAGGGCCAAGGAAGCCCATAAATGTATAGAATTGGCAACGCCATACTTCGATAATATCACTATAGATTTGCTGTATGGGATGCCTCAAATGACTAATACGCGGTGGCGAGAGAACCTTCAAATCGCCTTTGATTTGGGATTAAACCACTTGTCGAGTTATGCTCTTACGGTAGAGCCAAAAACAGCTTTAGAACATTTTATCAAAACCGCACAACATCCCCCCATGGACGATGCTGTGGCGGCTGCACATTTTCAAATTTTAGTAGATGAAACAGCCAAAGCGGGGTTTACTCATTATGAAGTATGTAGTTTTGGTAAACCGGGCTATTTTTCCAAACACAACAGCAGTTATTGGTTGGGGAAACCCTACCTCGGTCTTGGACCATCGGCCCATTCTTTTGATGGTAAAAAGCGATCTTGGAACGTCTCCAATAATAAAACGTACATTAATGCTTTGGCCAATGATAATTTACCACTAACTTCTGAACTACTAACTCCAGAAAATTGTTTCAACGAATATTTAATGACTGGATTACGTACCATTTGGGGGGTGTCTCTGGAACGCATCGAAAAAGAATATGGAACTGCTTTTCAAATACAACTTCTAAAAAATGCTCAAAAACATTTTGATGCCAAAACGCTTATTTTAGATCAAAATCATTTAAAAACAACCCAAAAAGGGAAGTTTTTATGTGATGGTATTGCTTCAGATTTATTTATGCTGTAAATTTTTATTAAATTTAGTGAAATCTTCATTTTATGAAAGCCATTATCCATGCCAACAGCAGAACGTACACTATTTTTGTAGATCAACCTATTGATATTTCAATCCCCTTAAGGGCGACTAAAGACAACGTCAATGCATGGTATTTGCCTCCACCTAAAATTTATCCAGCGGCCATTAAAAACTGGACAGGTAGTGTCAAAAGTGGTGCCTCGGTCAATTTTAATTCTATTGAATTTAATCCGCATGCTCATGGGACACATACCGAGTGTGTAGGTCATATTACTGAAGAGGTGCACAGCATCAATTCATGCTTAAAACAGTTTTTATTTGTTGCTGAGGTTATCACGGTTGTCCCTGAAAAGAATGGAGAAGATTTGGTCATCTCTGAAAAACAACTGCGCTATGCTATTGGTAATAAAAAACGCGAAGCTGTAGTAATCCGTACCTTACCAAATACCAAAGACAAGCTAAATCGACAATATGCAAATTCTAACCCGCCTTATCTGTCTGAAGCTGCGGCAGTGTATTTAAGAAATAAGGGGGTGAAACATCTATTGGTGGATATGCCTAGTGTAGATAAAGAAAAAGACGATGGTCAGTTATTGGCCCACAAAGCCTTTTGGGATGTTGATGGCGATGTGCGCATGGAAGCCACGATTACTGAATTGATTTATGTTCCTAACCGTGTCAAAGACGGTAAATATATTTTGAATCTATTAATTGCACCATTTCAAAACGATGCTTCTCCGAGCAAGCCAGTTCTTTACATGCTTTACGATTAATAAAAGACCTTATGACTATTGAAGACATTCGTCTATTTTGTTTGCAAAAACCCAAAACAACAGAAGAATTTCCTTTCGATCATGATACTCTTGTATTTAAAGTACTGGGCAAAATATTTGCTCTTTGTCCTCTAAGTCAGTGGGAGCGAGGTGCTGCATCCATCACCTTGAAATGTGATCCAGAATACGCTTTGGAATTGAGGAGTGAATTTGACTCAATCCTACCTGGTTTTCACGCCAACAAAAAACATTGGAATACGATTCACTTAGCCACGAATGAGCTCTCACCAAAATTTATTTTAGAACTTATTACTCATAGTTACGAAATGGTAGTAAACAAGATGAGTAAAAAACAGCGTAAAAAATTCGGTTTCGAACAATGAGGTCTACGGACCTATTGGCGTCCTTCTTTTAAAGCCACAAAATATTTGTAAAACAATGGAATGGTCTCAATCCCTTTAAGGTAATTAAAAACACCATAATGCTCGTTTGGAGAATGAATGGCATCGCTATTGAGGCCAAACCCCATGAGGATTGTTTTGCTCTTTAGGTGTTCTTCAAAAAGAGCAACAATAGGGATGCTTCCCCCACCTCGTTGTGGAATGGGGTTTTTACCAAAAGCATCAAAATATGCTTTTGACGCAGCTTGATAGCCAATATTGTCGATAGGAGTTACATAACCTTGCCCACCATGGTGTGGTGTGACTTTTACGCGAACGCCTTTTGGAGCAATATTTTCGAAGTGTTTTTTAAAAAGTGCTGTTATTTCGTGGTGGTCTTGATTAGGGACCAAGCGCATCGAAATTTTTGCGTAAGCCTTACTGGCAATGACTGTTTTAGCACCTTCCCCTGTGTAGCCACCCCATATTCCATTCACGTCGAGCGTAGGCCGGATAGAATTGCGTTCATTGGTACTATAACCATTTTCACCATATACCGCCTCGATATCTAGCGCTTTTTTATAATTCTCTAGCGAAAAGGGTGCTTCGGCCATAGCTGCACGTTCATCTTTTGATAGGTCTTCTACTTTATCATAAAATCCAGGAATGGTAATACGGTTGTTTGTATCGTGTAGTGAAGCAATCATTTTTGATAAAATATTGATTGGGTTTGCGACAGCACCACCATAAATTCCAGAGTGCAAATCTCGATTTGGTCCTGTAACTTCAACTTCTACGTAACTAAGGCCGCGCAGTCCTGTGGTAATGGAAGGGGTATCTTTTGAAATCATGCCTGTATCTGAAATAAGAATAACATCATTGCTGAGTTTTTCACTGTATTCTGCAACAAAAGCACCCAGGTTTTCGCTTCCAACCTCTTCTTCACCCTCAATCATAAATTTGACATTACAAGGCAATTGGTCTGTGGAAGTCATAAACTCTAATGCTTTGATGTGCATGTACATTTGGCCTTTGTCGTCGCAAGCTCCACGTGCAAAGATTGCCCCCTCAGGATGTAACTCTGTGGTTTTTATAAGAGGTTCAAAAGGAGGTGAGTCCCACAACTCTATAGGGTCCGCCGGTTGAACGTCATAATGCCCATAGACCAATACGGTGGGGAGTTTTGGGTCGACCAGTTTTTCAGCGTAAACGATTGGATATCCCTTTGTTTCATACAGTTCGACTTGGGTACACCCTGCTTTTTCTAAGCTCTTGGCGACAAATTTTGCTGTTGCGATTACGTCTTTTTCATAAGCAGAATCGGCACTTACAGAAGGGAGTTTAAGTAAATCAAAGAGTTCATTTAGAAATCGTTCTTTGTGCGTTTCAACATAAGTTTTAAGTCCTTTCATGGGTTTTTTGTTTTTTTCAAAATTACGAAATGCCATTAAATAATTTTCTATTGTTCAGTTTGAATTTATAAACTATTGTTTATATTTGCGTCCCTATAAATTAGGATTTAGCGGGCGTGGTGGAATTGGTAGACACGCTAGACTTAGGATCTAGTGCCGCAAGGTGTGGGAGTTCGAGTCTCCCCGCCCGCACATCAAAAAAGCTTCTCAAGGTTGAGAAGCTTTTTTATATTTTTGACCTATGGAACAATATGATGTGCTTGTGGTTGGTGGTGGTGCTGTTGGTTTTTTTGCTGCGATCAATACCGCCGAACGAAATCCGGGCTTGAGCGTGGCTATTTTGGAGCGCGGAACGTCTGTGCTGAACAAAGTGAAAGTTTCTGGCGGTGGACGATGTAATGTTACCCATGCAGAATTTATTCCCAACGAATTAGCATCTTTTTACCCCCGAGGCCAAAAAGAGCTGAAGGGGCCTTTTCATTCTTTTATGACTGGAGATACAATGGCGTGGTTCGAATCCCGTGGTGTCCCCCTTAAGATTGAAGATGATGGACGGGTTTTTCCAGTGTCAAATTCTTCACAAACCATAATAGATTGTTTTCTAAAACAGAGTCAAAAATATGATATAAAGCTTAAAAAAAATCATGCGGTTCGTTCTATTGGTCAAAAAGGGGACTCTTGGGCCGTTAAAACAACAAAAGAAGTTTTTTCTTGTAAAAAGCTGATGATGGCAACAGGGAGTAATCCTAAAATTTGGCAAATGCTGCAGTCTCTTGGGCATAATATTTCGCCAGCAGTGCCATCACTTTTTACTTTTGATATCGATGATCCACGCCTTAAAGATATTCTTGGAGTTGTTGCAAAAGACGTTGCCGTTGAAGTGATGGGAACTTCTTTACATTCTGAAGGGCCATTGTTGATTACTCATTAAGGGTTGAGCGCTCCTTCAATTTTAAAACTGTCTGCTTTTGGGGCAATAGAACTAGCTCAATTAAATTATAAATTTAAAATTAACTTTATACAACAAGATGCCGCTTCTTGTCTTGAGGTTTTAATGAAAAATAAATTAGAATTATCCAAAAAAACTCGTACGCAACACCCCTCTTTTTGAACTTCCAAAACGGTTGTGGGTTAAGTTAGTACAAGCCTCTGCGATTGCTGATGAGTTGCGTTGGGCTGATTTGAATAAATTACAACTACAATCTCTTTTAAAGCAACTTACTAAGGCTGTTTTTCAGGTTCATGGGAAAAGCACATTTAAAGAAGAATTTGTAACAGCAGGGGGGATAGACCTGAAAGAAATTAATTTTAAAACCTACGAAAGCAAGTTGTTTATAAATCTGTTTTTTGCCGGATAAATCATTAATGTTGATGGTGTAACAGGTGGATTTAATTTTCAAAACGCTTGGACCGGCGCATATTTGGCAGCACAAGAATTGAGCAAATAACAAAAAAACAAATCGAAGTTAGTATCTTTGCTGTAGTAGACCGAAATTTTTATGCTTGTAGAAGAATTTATTCCTAATACCCCCTCGAAAAACATTGGCAGTGGTGCCATCGGATTCTCTTCGCCCAGTAATATAGCTTTGGTAAAATATTGGGGTAAAAGACCACATCAAATTCCAGCAAACCCCTCTATTAGTTTCACTCTTAGTAATTGCAAAACAAATACGATTTTACGTTACACACCGAAATCGACAGACGATTTTTCTTTTGATGTCTTCTTGGACGGAAATAAACAAGCTGATTTTAGACCCAAAATCCAGCAGTTTTTTGAGCGCATCCTGCCTTATGCACCTTTTTTAAAGTCTTTTCATTTCGATATTGAAACAAGCAATACATTCCCGCACAGTTCCGGAATTGCCTCATCGGCCTCAGGTATGAGTGCTTTGGCCATCTGTGTTGTTGCTTTAGAGGAATTGATTTGTATCGATTTGGACAGTGCATTTTTGAAACGAAAGGCGTCCTTTTTGGCCCGATTAGGCTCAGGGAGTGCCTGCCGCAGCATCGAAGGTGGATTGGTGGTTTGGGGAAAACACAATTCAATTTTTGGGAGTTCAGACTTAGTGGGCTTTCAGTTTCCGTTTGAAGTTCACCCTGTTTTTAAAGACTATCAAGATGCAATTCTTTTGGTCGACAAAGGAGAGAAACAAGTGAGTAGCTCTGTAGGCCACAATTTGATGCATAATCATTCCTACGCAAAGTCTCGTTTTGAACAAGCACACAAGCACATGGACCAGCTGATTCCAATACTTGAATCAGGCGCTGTTCAAGAGTTTATGAATATTGTAGAAAAAGAAGCCCTAAGTTTACATGCTATGATGATGAGTAGCGACCCGTATTTTATTTTGATGAAACCTAATACTTTGGAAATCATAAACAGCATATGGGCTTTTAGAAAAGAAACGCAGATTCCTGTTTGTTTTACTTTGGATGCTGGAGCAAATGTACATGTTCTGTATCCAAAACAATATACCTCTGAAGTTGAACACTTAATAAAAGGTCAGTTGTCTGTTTATTGCCAAAATGGTCAGTATATTCTTGATCATGTTGGGCTAGGTGCAGAACCAATCAAAATTTAGTATATTTGACTAGCACTAAGAGATTAGTATTTAAAATTGATTAAAAACCGTATGAAAGGACCACTTTTTTATTCTAAGATTTTACTTTTCGGCGAATATGGAATCATCAAAGATTCCAAGGGTTTATCTATACCTTATAATTTCTATAAAGGGGCTTTGAAGTCTGACCATAACACCTCGGCTGAATCCCTTGAGTCCAATACCATTCTATCTGAATATTTAATATATTTAAAAACTTTAGACAATGCTGTAGTGCAGTTCAATTTTGAACAAATGCAAAAAGATATTTCTAATGGTATATACTTTGACTCTTCTATACCTCAAGGCTATGGTGTGGGTAGTAGTGGGGCTTTAGTAGCGGCAATTTATGATAAATATGCAACTGAAAAGATCACTGTTCTTGAAAATCTTACACGTGCAAAACTTTTGAAATTGAAAACTATTTTTGCGCAGATGGAGTCGTTCTTCCACGGTAAATCTTCTGGATTAGACCCCTTGAATAGTTATTTAAGTCTTCCTATTTTGATTTCTGCACAAGACCAAATTGAGGCTACGGGTATTCCCTCCCAAAACACAACAGGAAAAGGAACAGTTTTTCTTTTGGACAGTGGTGTTGTAGGCGAAACGGCTCCAATGGTACAAATTTTCATGCAAAAAATGAAGCAAGAAGGTTTCCGATCGATGTTGAAAGATCAGTTCATCAAACATACCGATCATTGTGTAGATGCGTTTCTTGCTGGTGATGTGCACACTCTTTTTAAAAGTACTAAACAGCTTTCTAAGGTTGTTTTAAATCATTTCAAACCCATGATTCCGAAAAAGTTTCATCAACTCTGGGCTTCAGGGATTGAATCTAATGATTATTATTTGAAGCTTTGTGGCTCAGGTGGTGGTGGTTATATTCTTGGGTTTACTGAAGACATTGACAAGGCACGCAAAGCGCTTTCAGACTATAAATTAGAGGTCGTTTACAACTTCTAAACTACGCCCGATGCAATCAAATTTTAAACATACACTGCTAAAGGTTTTTAGCATGTTTTCTGTTGTTCGTGGCTACAATATTGGATTGATTATCCTTGCGCAATACCTAACTTCCATATTTATATTAGCACCAAATACCCCTGTATTTGATGTCCTTCTGGATCCATTTCTCTTAGCAGTAGTTTTAGCGACTATTGGAGCTGTGGCCTCAGGCTATATTATTAACAACTTTTACGATCAAGAAAAAGATATAATCAATAGGCCTCAGAAATTTATTTTGGACCGTATGGTTAGTCAGCAAACAAAATTCAAACTTTACGTTATTTTGAACTTTTTAGTCTTACTTGCGGCTAGTGCAATTTCTTTTCGTGCAGTTTTATTTTTTATTAGCTATATTTTTGGGATATGGTATTATTCCCATAAAATAAAAAAAATGCCCCTTATAGGTAACCTTAGTTCAGCCCTACTTTCAATAAGTCCTTTTTTTGCCATCTTTCTTTATTTTAAGAATTACAATGCGTTGATTTATATTTTTGGTTTTTATTTGTTTCTGATTCTTGCTATGCGCGAATTGATTAAGGACTTAGAAAATATTAAAGGAGATTTAGCTCTAGACTACCAAACCGTTCCCGTGGTGTATGGCGAGAGTCTTACCAAATGGTTATTCACTTTAATGATTTTGACCAATACAGCAGTAAGCCTGTTTTTAGTGCTCAATTTTGATTTAGGCCTGATGGACTACTTTTTTATATATTCAATTCTTACCTTGATTATCTGTTTATTTTTAACCTGGCTTACCACATCACACAAGTATTATAATCTTGTACATAATATGTTGAAACTCTTGATTTTTTTAGGGGTTTTAAGTATCATATTACTGGACCCAGCATTAATAATCAATAAGATTTTTTAGGTACAGCGCCAACAGATCCTATTTTATACTGTACCTTTGAAAAAAATTAGCCGTATTAGTGAAAAACCTTGATAAAATAAAACCGTCTGTCAGTAAGGATAAAGAGAATTCCCAACGTATTCGATTGAATAAATTTATTTCCAATTCGGGAATTTGTTCGCGTCGAGAGGCTGATATGTTCATTAGTATTGGCAATGTAACTGTGAATGGTAAAGTGGTTACCGAAATGGGTTATAAAGTAAAACCGGATGACGACGTTCGTTTTGATGGTGCGCGAATTAACCCAGAGCAAAAGGCTTATGTTTTATTGAACAAACCCAAAGGATTTGCTACCACTACAAGTGAAGGAAAAGGGCGAACAGTAATGGATTTGGTCGCTAAGGCAACGACTTCTAAAATTCGGCCCATTGGGCGCTTGGGGAGAAATTCGCTAGGTTTAATTTTATTTACCAATGACGAAAAGCTCCATGCTAAATTTACGAACTCCAAACATGGCGTAGCGCGTCTTTTTCAAGTAACACTAGACAGTCCTTTGCAGTTTGAGCATCTCAAACAAATTCAGGAAGGCTTTAAGCATAAAGGGAAACTCATTCGGGTTGAAGCCATTAGTTATGTTGAAGGCGCTAAGAAGAATGAAATTGGAATTAAGATTAAAAACACAGGCAATACTCTTTTACGAACAATTTTTACACATTTCAACTACGAAATTGAAAAAATTGATTGTGTATCTATTGGGCCACTTACTAAAAAGGATTTACCAAGAGGACATTGGAAACACCTTTCGTCACAAGAACTTAGCTTGATGATGATGCTCTAAGTCCCTTAGCGTTGCTAAGTTCATACAGCAGATAAGCTCCAACACTAAAATATTCTACCGCTTCCCACAAACTATTATCACTTACGAGATCCTGCTGATAAGCAAAGTAGCTCAAAAAGATGGTGCCACTCCATACAAGAGCAAATCGGTATTTAGTAAAACAACACAACAAAACTAAAGCGCAAATATACCAAGGGTGTATCGTTGTGGAACATAGATAATAGATGGTCAAAATCCATAAAAACAAATGAAGTATTCCTGCTGTTGTAGTTTTTTTTAGGCATATAAAGCAAAGCAGTACAATTGACATGAGTATAGGCGCGATAAACGGCATATACTTTATAAGATTTAGATTGAAAATCTGAAACATCAGTTTTTTACTAAGAGTGTATATGCTAGAATTAAATTCAAAATTTGTAAACCATAGTCCGATAGTATTACTGTAATTTTTTAAAAATTTAACTTCAAAAAAGGGTAATGTAAACAGTACTGAACACAATAAAATAATACCAAAGTAGCGCAAGGTGTTTTTGCGTCCTAGCCGTTGTATTAAAAGAGGTAAAAAAAGAACAGGAATGAGTTTTGTAAGGATAGAAAAGCTCATAAAAATTCCCGAACAAAGAATCTTATTCTGCTGTAAAAAATAGACAGCAGCAACTAAAAAGAACAGCATTAACCCTTCAAAATGTAGGTTCCCAGTCAGTTCAATAATAACTAGGGGGTTCAGGAAGTAATAGGCTATGTTTTTAGTTGGCAATTTTAGAGCCTTCAGTAGTTTCACTCCAAAAATAAAGACCCCGATATCGGCTAAGATAATGATCATTCTCAGACCCACTATACTTCCTAAAATTGATGTACTGGAAATCAGAGCTGTAATGACAAAAGGAAGTTGATGTATAGGCGGGTAGTTAGAAAAGTGTCTTGCGCTTAGGGGACCCATGCTTTCATAAAGTAGTTGTATTTGGGGGAAGAGGGCTCCACTAGAATTAATGACAGATTTTGGAGTAAACAAATAAGGGTTTAGCCCGTTTAGGACCATTCGTCCGTCCCATATAAAACGGTAAAAATCTTGTGATAAATTCGGAATACTTAATAAGAGCACAAGTCTAAAGAATAGTCCTGCTCCCAGAATTAATGTATTGTTGTTTAGTGTTTTTAATATGTAATAGTAGGCTGCAAAAAGCAAAGCCGCGCAAAGGCTTAGTTTCAAATGTTCGTGCCGCTGTACTGAGTGTAAAAAGTAAAAATAAACAAGAGCCGATAGGATGCAGCTCAAAAAAAAGAGGCCTGCGTTTTTGGTGTGGGGTCTTGACATCATGGTCAAGGGTGTTAAGTTTTAGATTTGAGGGAGTTAAAAAATACAAAGCCAAAGCCAACAAACAACATCAAGTGGAATGGGAATAAACCAAAGTCTCCACCTTGATCGCCAACGATAAAAGCACTGTACATACCAAAAGCAAAATACAGCATCAAAAGCCCTTCTAAAACAACATTCAGTGATGGTTTTTTACGAATATATTTATTATTTTTCCAACTGTCGGTAAGCGAATTTATGTTGAATTTTGGGGTACGAACAAACTCACTTCGTTTACCAATATGACCTTCAATAACAGCGATAGAATTGTGTAAAGAGAAGCCCATTGCGATGGAAAAAAATGTAAAAAACAGCACAATATATTGTACAAAACTCTTTAGAGAAGTACCGTGTGTCTTTTTGTACATATACCAATAACATATAAAAAATATGAGCGTACTGATAACAAAGAAACTCATCACATAAAAATAAGCTTTCAAGTGAGCATATTCATTTTTGATGTACAACATAGGGATGCTTAGAATACCCACGATGAGTACATTCAAAAACATCGTACTGTTGAGCAAGTGCAACATGCCGTGGATTTTCGTTTTTAGAGATAAGTTTTTACTGGAAAACACACGCCCAATCATTTTTCTAAAATTTTCAGCACCCCCTTTGTTCCAGCGAAATTGTTGTGATCGTGCGGCACTGATCACCACAGGCAGTTCGGCGGGGGTTTCTACATGCTCTAAATATTTGAATTCCCAATTTTTCAATTGCGCACGATAGCTTAAATCTAAATCTTCGGTCAGGGTGTCGCCTTCCCAGTTACCGGCATCAATAATACATTCTTTACGCCAGATTCCTGCAGTCCCATTAAAGTTTATAAAGTGGCCTTTTGTATTTCGCCCTACTTGTTCTAAAGTGAAATGTGCATCAAGTGCAAATGCTTGTACTCTTGTAAGTACAGAATAGTCCCTATTGATGTGTCCCCACCGTGTTTGAACAACACCTATTTTATCATTTTTGAAATAGGGAATAGTACGCTTTAGCCAATCAGATTTTGGGAGAAAATCGGCGTCAAAAATAGCTATATATTCACCTTTTGCCACAGTTAGTCCCTCCTTTAGTGCTCCTGCTTTAAAGCCTGTCCTATTTTCCCTTCTTATATGTTGAATATTAAACCCCTTATCTTGTAGACGTTTTATTTGTTCTGATGTAGTTTCGATTGACTCATCTGTAGAGTCGTCTAAGACTTGAATATCTAGTTTATTACTTGGATACTCTAATTTGACAATATTGTCCAAAAGGCGTTCCATTACATACATCTCGTTGTATACTGGAAGCTGAATAGTAACAAATGGCACTTGATCTGGATTAGATAAATCGAATTTTTCTTCCTGGGAGCTAGACTTAGGGGCGCCTAAGTAGTTGAACAGTAGGTTCAATTGGGCAAGCGCATACATGAATATTAAGATGAGCGCCGTTGAATATACAACAATGATGATCGACTCTAAGAGCATTACTTGAAACTGTATTTAAAAATCCATGTTAGGATTTTAATCCCTGCAAATATACTACCTTTTAAAGTACCAGACACTTTAGAAACACCAATTCTATTTCTGTAATGTACAGGAATTTCTAGGTAAGTGTATCTCTTTTTGAGTATTTTGAGTTGCATTTCAACTGTCCAACCGTATGTTTTATCCTCCATTTTCAGAGATTTAAGCACTGAATATTTGACTGCTCTAAAGGGGCCAAGGTCCGTAAATTTGGCATTAAAAAACAGCCTCATTAAAATTGTTGCTAGCCAGTTTCCAAAGATTTGTTGTGGTTGCATCGCGCCAGCTTCCCGGAGCGAAGGGGCTCTAGACCCCAATACAAAATCGATATTATCCTTTACAATGGGCGCCACCAACAGATCAAGTTCTTCGGGGTAGTCGCTGTAGTCGCCATCCAGAAAAACAATAATATCTGTTTGTACTTTTAATTTTTCAATATATTCCAAACCTTTGAGACAAGTATTCCCATATCCTTTATTGGGTTCAAACAGTACTGTTGCTCCAGCTTTTTGTGCTGTTTCTGATGTTAGGTCTTCAGAGCCATTGTCTACAACTACAATTTCAGCTACACTTTTAGGAATCGCTTTAATCACATGATTGATCGCATTAGCTTCGTTATAGGCAGGAATGATGACTCTAATTTTGGGATTCAAAGTCTTCAGTTTTTTATGTTCAATTCTTTTTGTTGTGCAGGCACAATGTATTCGTCAAAATACCAAGTTGACCATTTTTCTAAACTCAAAAAGAGGCCAATTCCAAGAATTAAAATAATAACGCTTAGTAATATTAGGTTTTTCTTCTTGCGTTTGGGGTCAATAGAACACTGGTTTTGTTTTTTTCTGAATTTATATACACCATAAATTCCAATGCATAGGGCTAGGATTTTTAAAATCCAGGCTCCAGTACCAGAACTTCCATCTTCTTCATAAAAAAAATCAGCAAATGAAATGGCATAAACGCCACCCAAGAGGCCAAACATAAATAGAACAGCGGGAGCTACACAGCATAAAATACCTGCTAGTGCAGCACTTATGGAGTATTTGACACCCCATTTAATAAGGTTAGGGTCTTTTTTTTGGGTCATAATTTGTAGTTTAAAACGCTAAAGTTACTTAATATGTTTGATATAGTAGTTTTCAAGTTGTTTTGCTGATGCGCCAAAATACCATTTCAGATGGATTATTAAAAAGTGATATTGGAGTTGCCATACCCCATTGGATTTGTACCGCCGGGCAGAGCTTGTTACCCAATGCGGCAAAACAATAAACTTATGTTGTTTGTATAACTTAGCTATAAAATGATTGTCTTCATAAATTAGATAGCTTTCGTCATAGCCATTGAGTTGATTAAACACTTCCTTAGTTACAAACAGACTTTGATCACCTCCACGGCAAATTTTTAAATTAAAATGTGTGAGCCATCCAGAAATTACAAGCCACCAATGCTGGGAATCAAATTTCATTTTAAAACAGCCTGAACTTGCTCCATTGTCAATGTGTTTGCTTATAATTTTATTGTAATTTTTGGGCGGAAAGGTATCGGCGTGAAGAAAATATAAAATCTTGTGTTTTGCTTTTTTTGCCCCCACATTCATTTGCTTAGCACGGCCTTTTTTTGACTTTAAAATGTGTATGTCTTTGTTTTTTGAAGCAATTTCGGATACAATCTCTACAGATCCATCCCTGCTGCCGCCATCTACGACAATCACATCTGTAGGAACATCATCGTGTTTATTTTCAATCAAATAATCTAGAAGCCGCTTTATGTTTTGTGCTTCATTAAAGACAGGAATTATGACACTAAGACTATTCATTTAGGGACCAGTCGTAGTTTAAAAAATTGATTTTAGCATCCAAATCTATTTTAGTTGCACTGTAGCGGTTTAAGAATTTTATAAACGCTTTATTTTTTGGAAAATCTGCAGCAAACCATTTAAAAATCTTTGATAGGTTTACCACTTTTTTGCTGATGCTGTTTTTTTCTTGATCGTTGATGAATTCCTTTGTTGCGTTCTCAAGCATAAGATCTAAATTTGAAGCTTCAAATGCGCTGTTTTGTAGTTTAGGACAGGATTTTGATGCACATACAATTGCAAAGTGTATTCGGGGCTCGTTCATTTTGCGTAATATTTCATGTTCAATTGTGTCTAAAGACAGTTTTTTACCCTCAACCACAATCAATTTTTTAGACCAAGGTCGCCAAATGGTTTTTATGCTTTTCAGCGGATATGCTTCAATGATAAGTTGTACTGTAAGGGCATTATACGCATTTATCCAATAGGCTGAAATTTCATTTTTCGTCCATTGTTTGCCAGGGGCGTTTAGACTTAAAAAGGTGATATAATCATTAAGTGCTTTGTGGTCTTTTTGAAAGGCTTTATAATCTACAGCTCCATTTGGTGAAACGTGTTTCTTGAGCAGAGTAGTCCACTGCTGGTGGTTTTTGTTTTGTGAAAACCCAAACAAGACATTTATGTAGATAAAAAAGACAATACTAAATTTCATTTTGCTGATTTAGCAACACCCACCACCGTCGTAGTGAAAGGTTGATTTACTTATAAAAATATCTTTCTGGTTTAATTTTTTGAGCGCTTTAGCAGTTTTGTCACAAATAGCCAAAGGTTGATTTTTGTAGAGTATATGACCTGCTTTATCGTCGAAATAATCATCGCTCCCAAAATAAATGGCAGCTTTGCCAGTAAAGACGCATGGCCCATCGCTAGGCATGGGGTCTTTTATAGCTGCAACTTCAATAGATTCTATATAAATAATTTCTTCAGTATTATAGTGTTTTGGGTCTAATATTCGATAGGGTTTTCGTGCTCTTATTTCAATTGTACCAAACCCTGCTTCGGTGAGCATACGTACATAATCATTAATGGGAATACTACCACTTAGGCATAATGCACGTAGTTGTTCGTTTTCGCGAAGTTCATCGCTTATTGGCTGTTCGCAGGTTGGATCGCTCATGACCAAGCGGCCATGAGGTTTAAGCACACGAAACATTTCTGCAATCGCTTTTTTCAATTCTTCAGTTTTAAAGATATTGAACAGACAGTTTTGAGCCGCAACATCAATACTGTTGCTGTCCACGGGAAGTTCTAGTGCATTTCCTTTTTCAAGGCGCACAAAATCTTTTTTAAACCATGGATTGAGGGCTTCTGCTTCAGTGAAGTTTTGTGCCGAGGCTTCAAGCATTTCATCAACAACATCAACACCAATAACACCGTTTTTTTGCCTACTGAAATAAGCAAATTGCAAAAGTTCCATACCTCCACCAACACCAACGTACAAAATTTTTGGGTTATTGGTCAAATCGCGCGCATGAACCGTACTTCCACAGCCATAGTTCATTTCTTGCATGATTTTGGGAATCTTCAGCCCCGGCAATTCCCAAATCGGATTGGTTGTGCAACACAGGCCAACATCTGGCTTTAGTGCTGCGGCTTTATAAACATTGTGTGTAGTTTCTAAGTAGCTCATTTAGAGTGTTTTAATTAGTTCTTTAAATAAAATAATCATTTTGGGCTCAGCCAAAGCAGCCATATCCATAATATCTTGAATATCTACTGGTCTGAGATGATTTGGATCGCATTCATCAGTAATTACTGAAACAGCTACAACTTTTATTCCTAAATGATTGGCAACAATGACTTCGGGAACTGTGCTCATCCCCACAGCATCTGTACCAATGAGTTTCAACATTCTGTATTCTGCACGTGTTTCGAGTTGGGGGCCAAAGACACTAGTATAAACGCCACTGTGCAGTTTGATTCCTTCTTTTTGAGCTATAGATTTTAAGCGCTCATTCATTTTTTGATCATAAGGTGCGCTCATGTCAACAAAGCGTTCACCGAGTAGTTCAACTCCTTTAAAGGCTAGGGGAGAGCCCCCTTGTAAATTTATGTGGTCATCAATGAGCATAAGCTCACTTTTTTTAAAATTAAGATTGATGGCACCAGAGGCATTTGAAACCAAAAGCTTTGCCACACCAAGCGCTTTCATGATGCGTATAGGGTAGGTAACATCTTGTAAAGAGTAGCCTTCATATAAATGGAAGCGCCCTTGCATCACGACTGTTGTTTTGCCTTCAATTTTTCCAAAAATGAGTTTGCCTTTATGAAATTCTACCGTTGCTGTAGGAAAATTCGGAATGTGGTTGTAGCTGATTTTGCTTATGATCTCGACCTCCTTGATGAGTTGACCAAGGCCAGTACCAAGTATAATGCCAATTTCAGGAGATTCGAATCCCTTATCTTTTAGGTAAGTAACCGATTCGTTGATGAGTTTAACCATAAATATTTAATTGTTTTAGAAGTTGAGGTTCTTTTTTTAGATCTTCAAAATGATCAATATCGTTGAGCGGTTCTAGCAAGCTGATGTTAAATTTTTTTAAATCCTTTAAACTGTTTTCTAAAATTGTACTGCTGCCCCATTTTTTATGTTTAAATAGTTCTGGAATCATAAAATTTAGGCCCAATAAATAATACCCTCCGTCCTCAGCCGGTCCAATAACTACATCTTTTTTTGAGAGTTGAGCAAAAGCAGTTGTGATGTGTTCTGTTTTTAGACTGTAAACGTCACTTCCGACAATGACTACCTGTTTGTAACCCAAGTTGAATGCTTGTTCAAAGGCAGCGGACATTTTATCTCCCAAGTCGCCCTCTACTTGCTTTTTTTTCTTGCACTCTAGTAATGTCCAGGGGTCGTTATCTTCAACGTATTGAGAATAAAATACAATTTTGTCTGCTGTGCTTTTTGCGGTAATTTTTGCGGTGTGTTTGCTTAAGATTTTATAAGTCTCGAGCGCTGCTTCATCGCCAATAGCTTTTGCTAATCGCGTTTTTACGTGTCCCAACTCTGGATTGCGTACAAATATAATAATCAGTTGATTACTCATAAACTTTTTTTCCTTTCGAGAGGTATACACCCCATTTTTTTGAAAAAGCATGCACTTTATCTGTTGTCTTTTTATTATCGTCATAGACTGCATACCCTTTGTTTACCCAGTCGAAAATACCACCATATAAGTTATATACTGAAGTGTAGCCGTTCGCGATTAGTTGTTCTGCTATTTTTCCAGATCGAACCCCAACAGAGCAATATACAATTAGGGTTGTGTTTTTATCTGATATTAGATCCTTCATCTGGTTTAAATCAAAATTCTTATATCCAATATGCAATGCATTTTCAATTCTACTTACTTGGTATTCCTGTTTTTCCCTTGCATCCAAAACTACGCTAGTCGTTTGAACTTTGTACAAGGATTTGGCAGAGATAAACGGGGCTTTAAAGTTGTAATCAGTCATGAGTTGATCAATACTTTTTTGTCCATAAGTGCTCCAGCTTAATGTCATAAAGAATAAAATTAGGATTTTCATTTTCATTTTAATTAGTAACACTACCTTGGCAACTACTTCCAGCTCCTGCAGTACAGCCATAGCAGTGTTGTGAAATTTGAATATTGCGTTTATTCAACAGGGCCTCATCAAAATCTTTAATATGCACTACAGCCCCCTTAAGTTTCAAATTCAGCATCTGATTAAAGTCACAATCATACAAATACCCATCCCAGCTTACAGATATTGTATTTTTGCACATCACATTTTGTACCGCACTGGGGTTGAAGGCCTCCACTAATGTAAGCATGTAGTCTTCATAATTCTCTGACGCCAAAAGGTAATCTAAGAAGCGGCTAATAGGCAAATTTGTAATTGCAAAAAGGTTATTGAATTTTATGCCAAATTCGTTTTGAAGTTCTTTTTTAAACTCAAGCTCCAAGCTCTTCTGATCTGCGGGTAAAAATGCGCCCGATGGGTTGTAGACGAGGTCTAATTTTAGTTTAGAATCGCTTTGACCATAACCAGTACTATTGAGTTTTTTTAAGGCTTCAATAGATTTGTTGAAGACACCATCTCCCCTTTGCTTATCTGTTTTGTCTTTGGTCCAGTGCGGCATAGATGAGACCACGTGAATATTGTGTTTTTTAAAAAATGTTGGTAAATCGTTATAATTTTTATTGGCCATAATGATGGTTAGGTTTGAGCGCACAATAAAGTCGTTCACTCCTATTTTACTAGCCTCTTCAACGAACCATCTAAAATTTGGATTCATTTCAGGCGCACCTCCAGTAAGGTCTAAGGTGTGTACATTCGATTTTTTCAGTACATCTAGACATTGCATCATAGTCGCTTTGGACATGATTTCTTTTCGATCCGGCCCGGCATCAACATGACAATGCGCACAGACCTGGTTGCACATATAGCCTAGGTTGATTTGTAAAATTTCAATGGTATTGGGTTTTAGAGGAAATTCATTTACAGTTTTTAGGGATTCAACAAATGTTGGTAGTTCATAGTTGTCGAATATTATATTAGATAAAACTTCCAACTGTCGTTCTGTTTTTGCCAGTTCGTTTTGCCGCTGTTTCAATGATTTTTTCAACATATCTACATAGAAAGTTTATTGTATTTATTCATCATTTGAACCCCGTGAACAAGTGTTGCGCCACTTTCTATAGCTGCACCTGCATGTACGGCTTCCATCATTTCTTCTTTTGTGATTCCGCGCTCTAAACCGTCTTTAGTATAGGCATCGATACAATATGGGCATTTCACAACATGTGCTACTGCTAACGCAATAAGGGATTTTTCACGAGCACTTAGTGCACCTTCTTCAAATACTTTTCCATAATAGTCAAAAAACTTTTGGCCGAGTTCTTCGTTCCATTGGGAGATGTTTTTAAATTTTTTTAGGTCTGCTGGGTCATAATAGGTTTTGTTCATGAATTTGATTTTTTATATTATTAACCCCTAAAGCTAACTATTAATTTTTGTTTTTTAGACTTTAAAAACTAAAAAATATGAAATAAACTATACTAGGGCTATACAGTAGCTCGGGTTTATCTTTTTTGAATATTAATTATATTGTATAAATGTTTAATTAATATTCTTAAATT
>JAQCJC010000021.1 GCA_027593245.1 Bacteroidota bacterium
AATTTTCTAAATATAATTAAATTGAAATAAAATTATCTTAAATTAAATAAATTCATGAAAAAATCCACACTTACAATCTCGCTAGTTCTTAGACTATTTCTAGGAACAATCATGATCATTGCAGGATCAGGAAAATTTTTAAAAACCTCTCCTACTCCAATAGAAGTTGTTGAAAAAGCTTCTAATGAGGATATTATGTCTAGCAAATCAACATTACAAAAAGTTCTTTATATAAATGGCCTAAAACAAACTGGATTTTTTTGGGAAACAGTAGCTATATGTGAACTTCTTTTTGGAATATTTTTAATATTATATCGAACGTATTTCCTTGGCGCACTATTTCTACTGCCAATAACATTACAGATTTTTCTTTTTCACTTGTTCTTAGAAGCTGATGAAATTGGTGAATTAATATACTGTGGGTTTTTGCTTTTAATTAATATCACTTTAATTTTTATAGAAAATGAGAGATGGAAAAGTCTGTTTAGTAAATTTGGACCAACAAAAAATATTTTCAGAGAAATTTATGGTAATAGATAAACTTTTTTATTTTGAGTGTTCTTTAAAAATCATTAAATTGAGTTAAATAATATTTAGTGAATAAAGAAAAAACTGATTACTGGACAAACAACCTTAAGTACTTAAAAACTCTTCTATTAATTTGGTTCCTAGTTTCTTTTGGAGCAGGAATTCTATTTGTTGACTATTTAAATTTAATACAAATCAAAGGATTTAAACTTGGATTCTGGTTTGCCCAGCAAGGATCTATACTCCTTTGTAGTTTTAATTTTTGTATATATTTTTTTGATGAATAAACTTGACAATAAATACAAATCAAAACTAATGGAATTACAGTATTGGATATGGATTGCTGTTGGTTTGAGTTTTGGTCTATATATCGGAATAGCTATATGGTCAAGAGCTTCATCAACTAAGGAATTTTATGTTGCAGTAGAGATTATTATTTAGGTGATATTAAGACAAGTTCTAAATTCATCAGAATTGTTTGTAGAGATCACGAATACGAAGACGGTGATAGAATTAAATTATTATTAAATAATTCTGTTATTCATCCAAATATCACTCTAAGAAATTCCGGCTATACAATTGATATAAAGTTAAAAGATGGTTTAAATACAATTGAATTTTTTGCTTTAAATGAAGGAACAGCTAGCCCTAATACAGCAGAATTAAAAGTCTTTGATGAAAATAGTGCAATAATAGGCTCTGGTCAATGGCTACTAACAACTGGATACAAAGCCAGATTGATAGTATTGCATCAATAAATATATCTAGTCTGTAACTATTGGAATTGAAATTTGAGATGAACTTTTAACAACAATGTATGTAGAAGTTGCATAATAAGCATTACCTCCAGCACCATCGCTAACCCAATCTTCAAAATCATATTCAAAATTAAATGATGACCCTGTTGAACTTAAATCTAAATCATTAGACCTTACAGGAACAACCATCCCAGGGCACCATCCAGCTCTGTCAGGCTGCCAATTACCAGGGTTTTGATTGTTTATTGGATTTGATGCACATCCAATGGGCCCCATATAATGTTGAAACATACTTGAACCATTAATTTTTACATTATGAGTTCTAAAGCACCATTCAGCACAAGGTCTTCCTCCAATATCATTAGGAGTTGCATGACCCCAGCCTGAAATAATAGTTCTTAGATGTGCTGATTCTGTATTATTTGGAATCTGAATATTTTTATCTAAATCAAAGTTGTGATCTACTCCATATGGAACTCCATCAATTGAATTTATGTGGTAACCCAACAACTCTGAAACTGCGTAATATGGATAATCAGGTGTACCTTCAACAAAATCAAACTCAACTGTAACGATATCAGCTTTTGCTGTCCAATTTTCTATATAAATTCGAAGTTCTACCTCTCCAGTCAAATATGACTTAAAATCGGTTACATCAAATTCTAATCCACGGTCAAGCTGTTGAGTACCGACCCAATAAGGAGTTATGTAACGTCCTATTTCAAACCAGTTGCCAGAGGCTATATCTTTAACTTTAACATTGGCAAAACGATCCCAATCATCACAACCGCTTGAAGGACAATCGATTTGTAAAAACATTTTCACCTTTTCAATATTTGACATGTCTCCGTGTAGACTAAAAACTTGACTTGCTGATTGATTAAATCCACCACCAAAACCTAAAGGTTGTTGATTAAATGCTGTATAAGAGTGTACAACAGTAATTCCTGTTCCTGTAAGAGTAACTTCAACTGATTCAACTCCTGGACTTTCAAGTAAAATTTCACCAATACTCAAACCAGTTTGTGTAGGGCTAAATTTTATGAAAATTTCAGAACTCGCTGATGAGACTTGAACATTATTTGAAAAATTAATATTATCGCTTGAAATTTTAAATGCGCCTGTTACGGATAAATTCACTGGTTGCGATAGATTACTACCTACAACATTCATTGACTGCGAATCAGATTCTGTATTTATGTAGACCTGGCCAAAAGAAATTAAATCATTACTGACTGTTATTTGAGGATTATCGGATGGGGAAGTACTTGAATCCCCACTATCGCCACCGCTACAATTTAAAAGTGTAATAAGAACGATTAACAAAGAAAATCTATAAGAACTAAAAAAGGATAAAATATAATTTTTCATAATTGTAATTTTATACGTGCAATTTAAAAAATTATAGTTTAATTAACAATAACTTACTTGCCAATATGACAAGTCACCTCTTTACTCTCCTACCTGTAAAACCTATGCTTTGATAAAAGTGCGTACTTTTTGCATACTTTTAAAAAAGTAATAAATTGCATTAATAAAATTTTGATGTAATATATATTAAAACTTCAGACCCTCCCCAAAATAGTTTGACTTAACTAAACCTAGAAAAAAAATCTGTTAAATCACCCTTTTTGAAATTAGTTCTACCTTAAAATTATCAAGTTTTTTAGGCTTATTTGGATTGCTAAATGGTGAATTGGCATGTATTTGCTCCGCACACATATGAATAATAGCTGCAGTTGTATACATACCAATAGGAAACCCGTGCTGATCGAATGTCACTTTAAAGACAAGTTCCCCACTTAGTGCAACACTCATTCTTCCTCATCTTTAAAATAGCCATAACGGTCTGCCATCATTTGACGGTAAAGCTCTAGACTTTCTCTGTCAATGTGATTATAAATTGATTCTTCTTTGAAGAATTTGACTTGAAATTGTTTTGTTTTTTTCATTGTTTTACAATTTAAGTTAGACATAAATTGCAACAAGAAAGGATGTGGATGACTCGTAAATTTTGGAGAGTTCCCGCATTCTAAACCACCGTGCTTCGAGTAAGTCGGTTGGTACGCTTGTAGCGTTCCTGATGCTCTACAAATATACGAAATACTAAGGTTAGATTAAAGAATAAAGTTTTTAAATAAATCTAAATCTTGCTCAAAATAGTTCGATTTCACTCCCTTTGGCTCCACAAAAAAACCTCATTTATTTAAGTGGGGTTTTTTATTTCAATTTTCCCTAAATAGTGTAAAACTAATACTAATATCCCACAAAGGAATTGAATAAAAGCAAATGGCTTTATTTGTTCAAAAGGAAGCATATTTATAAATCCAATAATTGCAAAAAGGAATCCATATATATACCAAAATACTTTTCTGTATTTCCACTTTTGTTCTTCAGCTACACGAACCATACGGAGTGATACAAAGTGAATTATTGCAATAACAACAAGTACAATAAAAAAAACAAGTAGTCCTTTGGTCATGGTTTTAAATATTTAGTTTAAAGATAAAAAAAGCCTGCTTTTATGGCAGGCTTTTTTTTTAATTAATATCTTAAACCAGCATAGTAACTGGATTTTCAATAAACCCTTTAAGGGTTTGTAAGAATGCCGCTCCAGTTGCTCCATCTACAGTCCTATGGTCACACGCAAGGGTGAGCTTCATTGTATTTCCTGCCACAATTTGGCCGTTTTTCACTACTGGTTTTCCTACTATTGAACCAACAGATAAAATTGCTGAGTTTGGTTGATTAATGATCGAGGTAAAACTTTCGATGCCAAACATACCTAAGTTGGATATAGTAAATGTACTGCCTTCCATTTCTTGAGGAGTAAGTTTTTTGTTTCGTGCACGTCCAGCAAAATCTCGAACAGCAGATCCAATTTGTGGTAACGACTGCTCATTAGCAAATTTTACAACAGGCACTACAAGACCATCTTCCACAGCTACTGCCACGCCAATATGTACATGATTGTTTAGTTTCATTCGGTCGTCAAACCACTGTGAATTGACTTGTGGATGTTGACGAAGTGCCAAAGCACAGGCCTTTACCACGATGTCATTAAAAGATATTTTTGTGTCAGGGATAGAGTTGAACTGTTGGCGGAATGCAATAGCATTATCCATGTCAAATTCTACAGCCAAGTAATAGTGTGGTGCAGAAAATTTAGATTCACCCAAACGTTTTGCGATGACTTTTCGCATTTGAGAATGGTTGATTTCATCAAAATCTTCTTGACCAGTGGCTACAAATTTTGCAGTTGGTGCTGCAGCAGGTGTAGCAGACGGGGTATAAAATTCCACATCGCGTTTGATGATCCTTCCATTTTCGCCACTACCTTGAATTTGATGTAGAGGTATGTTCTTTTCCTCAGCAATTTTACGTGCTAATGGAGAAATATAAATTCTTCCGTTGCTGTCGGTTGTTGGCGCTACAGCGGGGTTAACTTTTGGTGCTTCTGTAGTTTTTTCAACCGTTGGTGTGGGTTTTGGAGTTTCTTTAGGTTTTTCTACTGTTGATTCGGCTTGAGTTTTTGGTGCTTCAGCAACAAAATCTTCAGCCACTCCACTTATGTCAGTTCCTTCAGGACCAATAATTGCTAGAAGGTCATCTACTTTGGCCGTATCGCCAACGGCAAGACCTGTATACAGCAAAGTTCCTTCGTTAAAAGATTCAAACTCCATTGTAGCTTTGTCGGTTTCAATTTCAGCTAATATCTCGCCTTCTTCAACAAAATCACCTACATTTTTCAACCAACTTGCTACCGTACCTTCTTCCATGGTATCGCTCAAGCGTGGCATAGTAACCACAACAACACCCTCTGGAAGTTCAACTGATGCAGAAGTGTTTGTTTCCACATCATCTTCAACAGATTCTTCGTTAGTTTCTGTTTGCTCTTCTTGGGTGGATTCTTCTCCAGATGACCCATCCAAAAGTGAAGATATATCTTCACCTTCTTCTCCGATAATGGCCAATAATTCGTCAACTTTTGTAGTTTCCCCTTCTTGAACCCCAATGTGGAGCAATGTTCCTTCATTAAAGGATTCAAATTCCATAGTAGCTTTATCAGTTTCAATTTCAGCAAGAATATCGCCTTCTTCAACTCGGTCGCCTACATTTTTCAGCCAGCTAGCTACTGTACCTTCTTCCATGGTATCACTTAGTCTGGGCATGTTTACTACTATTGCCATATTCTATAGTTTATGTTCTAAAAATGGGTAATCTTCTTGTTCGTATACTGCGTCGTACATTAAGCTTTTTTCTGGGAATGGTGATTCTTCCGCAAATTTTTCGCATTCGGCTACCAATCCTTTGACGCGCTTATCTATTTCTTTAATATCTTCTTCTGAGGCATATCCATTTTCCAGAATAACGTTTTTCACTTGCGTGATGGGGTCAATTTTTTGGTATTCTTTAACCTCTTCTTTTGTTCTGTAATGCTGCGCATCACTCATGGAATGTCCTCTGTAGCGGTAGGTTTTCATTTCCAAAAATGTTGGGCCATCTCCACGTCTTGCACGTTGAATTGCCTCATCAAAAGCTTCAGCAACTTTAATGGGGTTCATTCCGTCAACTGGTCCACAAGGCATTTCATAACCAAGTCCTAATTTCCAAATATCGGTGTGGTTTGCTGTTCGCTCTACAGATGTGCCCATTGCATATCCATTGTTTTCACAAACAAAGACCACAGGAAGTTTCCATGTCATAGCCATATTGAAGGTCTCATGTAGCGAGCCTTGTCGTGCAGCACCATCGCCAAAGTAGCACAAGGTAACAGCCCCTGTTTCGTTGTATTTATCGCCAAAGGCCATTCCTGCGCCTAAGGGAATTTGTCCGCCCACAATTCCGTGGCCTCCGTAAAAACCATGCTCTTTAGAAAAGATGTGCATCGAACCTCCTAATCCTTGCGATGTTCCCGTAGCTTTTCCGTAAAGCTCTGCCATGACACGACGCGGATCGACACCCATACCGATGGGTTGTACGTGGTTTCTGTATGCCGTAATCATTTTGTCTTTCGAAAGATCCATTGCGTGAAGCGCACCTGCTAAAACGGCTTCTTGACCATTGTATAGGTGTAAAAAGCCTCTTACTTTTTGTTGGATATAGACTGCCGCTAGTTTGTCTTCAAACTTACGCCAAAAGAACATGTTTTCGTACCAGTCAAGATAAGTTTCTTTGGTTATTTCTTGCATGAGATTACTGTGGTATTAGTATCGTTTCTGCAAAAGTAACACATTGCTCCTTAACCTAAAAAAGGAAGCCGTAAATTTTTTATTAATTTTTACAGTGCTTTTTTATCAAAAATCCAAGGAAGAATGTTTTCTACGGAGTTTGAGTAGGCAACTTGACCTTTTGTACCCATAAAATAAAGTTCAATTTGTTTTTTCTGAACTTGTTCATATTCTACAATCGCTTGGCGGCAAGCACCACAAGGAGGAATGGGTGTTTCTGCTTCTTTGTATTCTGATCCTGCAGCTATAGCCATGCGTAAAATATCCTCTTCTGGGAATTGCGCATGGGCGTAAAATATTGCAGTTCTTTCCGCACACAAACCTGACGGGTATGCTGCGTTTTCTTGATTGTTTCCGGTTATGATTTCACCATTGCTAAGCTCGAGGGCAGCGCCAACCAAGAATTTGGAATAGGGGGCATATGCTTTTGAACGTGCATCATGTGCTTTAGTCATTAGTGATTGCACGTCTTTTGGCAATTCATCCATAGCCTCAAAGACATCGATGTTGCAGCTTATTTTGAGTTGTTTCATATTAGTATTCTACATATTCGCCGTCTCCAAAATTGAACGATAGCGAAAAACGTAAAGTATTTTCTAATGGACTCTGTACTTGGGCTGCTGAAAATAAATACGATAAATCTATATCTATAGTTGAATATTTGAATCCTGCACCTAAGGAGAAAAATTTACGTGCTCCTTTGAGCTCATTTTCATTAAAATACCCTGCGCGTAATGCAAAGGAGTCTTGATATACATACTCTGCACTAAGAGCCCAGGTAAATTCGTCTAATTCTTCACTAAAACCGCCTGGAGCATCCCCAAAAGATTGAAAAATACCCTTGACAAAGCTTACATTGGGGTCTTGCCCATCGATAATTACCTCGCCGTTAGATGTTCCAAGTGGCCCATCGTCATCTTGATTATATATACCATCTTCATTAACATCTGTATAGTTAAATTCCTCTCCTATAATTGGTGGGGTTGGCACTAACAGTTTGGTAACTTCGGCAGTGACAGAGAGTTTATTGTATGAATCGAAGATGAAATCGAAGCCTCCGCCTAATCTCAGGTTTGTTGGTATAAAGTTTTCGCGGCCAGCATCGTCATATTTCAATTTTGGGCCAAGGTTTTGAAGGGCAAAACCAGCGCGCCAACGCCCATTAAAATCTGCGTAGGCTTCTTCTTCACTTTGGTAGTATCCAGCAATATCCACAGCAAAACTATTGGCCGCTTTGGCGTTGGGAACTATCTCTTGAATCTTTAAATCTGAACGTATGTAGCGCAAGGCCACTGCCATAGAAAATTGATCGGAAAGTCGAAGCGAGTAAGAGGCGTCAAGGGTAAGTTCGTTTGGTTTTTCTATTCTAGGTTCTGAAAATTCATCTTCGCGCAATTCGATTTCACCAAGAGAAAAGTATTTCAATCCAAATGCAAAAGCACTACGTTCGCTAATTCGATTAAAATAGTTTACACTGCTTATCGAGATATCATTGACCAATTTGCTAAGGTAGGGGGTGTAGCTGATGGCCATTCCAGATTTTGCTTCAGAAAAGGCATATTTTGATGGATTCCACTGCTGGGAAAACGCATCTACAGAAGTTGCTACCCCCATATCGCCCAATGCTGCAGCACGAGCATCAGAAGCAATGAGTAAAAAAGGAACGCCGGTTGTGATCACCCTTGAGTCCTGATTGGGGATAACAGTTGTTTGTCCTAATGTAAAATTTGAAATTAACATTACGAGCACTGCGCTTAACGCGCGCAGATGTCTTAAGGTTGGTGTAATTAATTCTAACATTTTAATATTGGTTTGTTAACAAATATAAGTTTTTATTAAAGGATAACAAGTTTTTCAATTTTTTCAGACTTTAAACCTGTTAATGGAGACGATACGTTCAATTTGTACACATAGACACCTTTTCCTATTTTATTTCCAAAGTCATCGGTGCCGTCCCATGTAATATCTCTAGACAATGAACTCGTTCCGTTTCCAGTATTTGTTTGCGTATTAATGGTTTTTATTAATTTTCCTGAAACGGTGAAAATTTGTATACTAACGTTCAATGTACCCGAACTATTGTGGTTGAACCAAAATTCTGTATAGTTAATGAACGGATTGGGATAATTGAGCACATTTTTTAGTTCTAAACTCTGATTTTGATCGAATACAACAAATTGAATTTCTTTAGTGGATGCATTGTTGTAAACATCCCAAGCTTTGAGCGTTAGTGTATGCAGCCCGGGGCTTAGATTTCTAAAGGGGTAGCTCAGAGCACCACTTTGGTAGGTATCCTCGTCTGCCACATAGTAATCATTCAATATAAAAGGATTGGTTTCATCGCCATCAATAGTGGCTACAATATCGTGCCCAACCCCACTGGCGGTATTGATGCCATTTTCGTCAAACAACTTTGCTAAAAGAGTTGGATTTTCGTTTGTTATTCCCCCAGAAACAAAGCTCTCATCATTCATAAAAAGCTGAATAGTTGGTCCAGTATTGTCTACTGGTGCGTCTAAGTTGACTCCGCCTATTTTGATGTCAAAATTGTGACCGCGTTGATCTTTTAATTGATTTTCAGTTTTCGAATACAAGCTTATTTTACCATTCCCCACAGGGATTATAATATCCCTTGGGACAATAAAATTAATTTCAAAAGCACCATTTTCTACTGATGCCTGCCCTCTAAAAATAACTTCGCCCATAGCTTCGAAATCCATAATAATTAATTCATTATTTTCCAGAGTCCCATCATTTCCAAGCGTAGATCTTTGATTGTTTTTATCGAAAATGGTTGCTGTGAGTGTTCCAGAGTAACCGCTCAGGATAGCCCCTTGGCTATCGGCAACATAGCCTTCAATTTTAGCAGCACTGAGCGCTTGGAGTTCCTGATTTGTAGTCGAGATATCCTCATCATTAATTTTAGTAACAATAATCTCTGGTTCAGCAAGTGGTAGTTTCAGAGCGGGATCCCCAATAAAAAAAACCAGCCTGCGTTGTGTATTGTTTGTAACATTAGGGTCATTTTTTGTAAGGCGTAGGGCTTCACCCATACTTAAATTTGGGGTATTGTTGTAGTTAAACAGATACTGTCCCAAAGTAGTGGTGAATTGAACACCAACGCTTATAAAAATTTGACGTGTGGTGGTGATAAGACTGATGGCACCTCCATTTTCATTCCAATAAAGATACTCACCGGCTGTGACGCGCAAAGGATTGTCAAATTTTGTGTATTCGCAAGTTAGTGTCACAAAACAATTTAGCTTGTTTGGATTGTTGAGTTCTTGTGCATTAATTTTGTCAAAAATACGTTCCAAAGCTAAACCATCTTCTCCACCATGGCCAAAATAATTGACTGCAATTGCGCCTACTTCTAAAGCGTCAAAAATAGCTTCGTTAACTTGAGGATAACGATCCCCGCCAGAAGATGTTTGCTGTTGGTACGAATCAGCGTGAATTTTTGTAATATTAAGGAAAGGTTTGGATTGTTTTACATCCTCTGCGACGTTGTCAGTAGTTTGTTGTAAAGTTTTATCGCTTAATTTATCGACATCATCAGAAATTAATAAAAAATTATTTCGCCAACTTCCGAACGCATCTTCGCTGTAGTATGATTTTATCTTATTTATCATTTGCTGAGCCCGTTGTGGGGTCTCAGCTAGAATTCTGCCCACGGCTATATCTAGCTTATTGAAATTCTCCATCCCCCCTTCATTCTCGTCCATCATGCCGTAAAAATCATCTGAAATAAATGAATTTGTCAGGCTAAAACTATTCATGGAATACCAAGAGGGCGCAATGTTGTTTTTGATTGAAATTCTATTTTTGTAATCAAAAGAGGCATCACCAAAAAGACAGAGGTATTTAAGGCGGGTGTTAGGGCTGCTTGCATTGTCGTATACATACTTTACAAAATTTCTAACTCCTGCGATGTCTTGCATTCCAGAGCTAAACTCCATGTAAATAGATTCTAGAGTTACTACCTTTACAGTTAAGTTGTTTTGTTCTCTATTGATGTCGGCCAATTGCTCGGCTTGATTTTGTAAAAATTGAGGAGTTATGATGAGGTAGTCTATGTCTTCAAACTGCTGTTGTTGATTTAAAAAGATGCTCCCTTTTAAATCTTGATTGGTAACCGCTTTGTTGGTTACTTGAGCAGGAGTATAAAGATCTGCAAATGTGACTGTATGAAAAATCTTCTCAGTACCCAAACTTGTTTTAAATTTAAAGTCAGATGCAGCCTCGGAGTTTTCATAATATTTTGGGTTGTAAGGGTCAGTAACATCCCAAACTTGTGCAATTCCAGAGGCATTTGAAATTTCGAATTCTCCTACACCACTCAGTGTAGCCATGTCGTTGTGTTTGAATTGGAATTGTTGCCCCAAAGAGGTGAGTGCGCGTTCGGCTTCAACTGAAATATAATCTAAGTAACCAATTGCAGATGGATTTCCATTATTGTTGTAATTCAAATCAATGGTGAGGGCGTCTGAGCCGCTGTTGATCTCCCCGTTAAAAAAATCTTCAGTCGCCAAAATCCCATTGTCAATTGCTGTAAATGATAAATTATCCACTACACTTCCATTTGCTTTTATTTCGAGTGTAGTATTAGACTCTGCGACTGCTGTTGCATAAACTTTTATTCTTAGAGGGCTTTGAGGGACTAAATTCGAAAAATCGAAGTTAAATGATCTTGCATTTTCAAAATAAAAACGGTGACCAAACCAACGTCGGCCCATCTGGGCGATGTTATATTCATCACTTTCTACAAATTTATAGTCATGAAAAGTTGTGAATTGTGTTTGAGCTGGACCAGTGGGATTAACAGCAGCGTTCATACGTAGCCCATTACCCTCGCTTATTTGTACATAATAAAAGGCCTTATCGCTGTAAGGGTTGATATGGGAGTTGTTTTCTTGATTATATGATTTTGGGCCGACAGCATAAAAAAGCAGATAATCTTCATTATTGAAAATCCCATCGTCTTCTCCAATAAACTGAACTGCATTTTCAATCAAGTCATAAGCAATTGTTTGGTTATTAACTAAAGGTAAAGATTTGCCTCCATGTCCAAAGATTTTGATGTTTTTTGGATTGGTGTTGCTTGTGTTAATTCCAAGCGTGTTAAAAAAACTTTTATTGAGTTTGTAAACACCTGTTGTGTCTACTTGAAAACGAACCCATTGGCCTGTACTAAGGACCGAGCTTTGTAGAGTTGGTTGGCTTCTTGCCCTTCTTTGGCTGATGGCTCTTTTGTAAGAAATTGTGAAATTCTTTACTTTTTTTATGACCCCGTTGTCTTTGTAAAAAGCGCTTATTTCTACAGAAACGAGAAGATTACCTCTAGTTTTTACATTTGAAACATTGAGCTGCACCTCATTTGGTATACTAGATTGTTTCAGATCCTTTAAATCCGATAGTGGTACTGAAACGCTTTCGATTTGAGTGATTTCAGCACTTTCTTCGTTAATTTCAAATTTAGCATCGAAAAGCGCAGTGTATGTGATGCCCTTTTTGATTGAAAAATTGAAGTTTTTCGCATTAAAATAAGGTAATTCAATTTCATTATTGGCCGTAGAAAATAGTTTAGATGCTGTCCAATTGAGTTCAAAGCGCTGTGATTGAGTGTGGCAGATCAAAACCCCAAAAAATAGTATAAACCACAACAAACTTTTTTTCATATGAACTAAACGAGAAAAGACCTAAAATATTATGTTTTAATAATTTCGTTTTCAAAATTACAATAATAAACCTTCAAAAAAGTCGTTATCTAAAAAAAACCTGAGTGTATGAGACTTAAAAAAAATAGTTAATCACTCTAAAAAAGTATTGCAAACCAATTCATAATTATTATATTGCAAAACCAAAATTTTAGGACCCCTTTTAATTTAAATAAAATATGAAGAGTATTAAAATATCGAGATTGTTTTTTATTGTTGCTGTTTCTGCCTCAATAACAGCATGTAGTAAGTCATCAAATTACGCAAATTCTTCTCGTGGAACTGGATGGAAAATCAACGCCAAAGAAGGTGGTTTTCAATACAACACTAAATTCAAGGAGCAAGAAACGGCACCAGGCTTAGTGTTTGTCGAAGGTGGAACATTCACCATGGGGAAAGTGCAAGATGACGTAATGCACGATTGGAATAATAGTCCAAATCAACAACACGTTCAGTCTTTTTACATGGATGAAACTGAAGTTACAAACATGATGTATTTGGAGTATTTGGACTGGGTGAAGCGTGTTTACCCTCCAAACGATCCTAAATTTTCAGCAATTTACTATGGGGCTTTACCTGACACATTAGTTTGGAGAAATCGTCTTGGATACAGCGAAGTTTTGGTAGAAAATTATCTACGCCATCCTGCTTATGGGAATTATCCTGTGGTCGGCGTAAGTTGGTTGCAAGCCACCCAATATGCCAAATGGCGCTCAGATCGAGTGGCCGAGATGGGACTCCAAAAAGAAGGATATCTCGAGAAAGGATCTAATGTTCCAGGAGAGATAGTCACTGCTTCTAGTAATTTCAACATTAATACTTACGTCAATGCACCTAAAGAGACATTTAAAGACAGTCTTGGAGTTCATTTGGGCGGTAGAGGGAACAAAAGAAATGATAGTTTGGTAAGCTATGCCACTAGAGAAACTGGTGCTATTCAAATTAGCTATAGACTTCCTACAGAATCTGAATGGGAGTATGCTGCTCTTGGCCTTACAGAGCTCAGAGAATACAACATTTACCGAGGTAGAAAAAAATACCCATGGGATGGACAATACACCAGAACGGGTGAGCGCAGAATTAAAGGCGATCAACTTGCCAACTTCAAGCAAGGAAAAGGGGACTATGGCGGAATAGCCGGCTGGTCTGATGATGGTGCAGATATTACGAATGAGGTAATGTCTTACGATCCTAATGATTTTGGGATATACGATATGGCTGGAAATGTAGCCGAGTGGGTTGCAGATGTCTATCGTCCGATTGTAGATGACGAGTTCAGTGACTTTGCCTACTATAGAGGTAACGTTTATACTAAAAATTCTATTACTGAAGATGGTGGTGTTATAAGTTTTAACGTTGTTGGTGTTGATGATATTGAATACGACACCTTGTCCAATGGTAAAGTAATTGCCAAAATACTACCGGGTCAACTTAAACAAGTTCCAGTGGATGAAAATGAAACCTATCTCAGAACCAATTTTAATACTGATGATAATAGAAACTTTAGAGATGGCGATAAGCAATCTTCTAGATATTTTGATGATTTTGAAGAAGGTGATGAAGCGGGTTCTGATGAAATCACTCGAAAAATGTACGATTCGCCCAAGCATTTGGTTGAACCAAATGAAGATGGCACCTTAAATAGAGAGTACGATAAATCAAATGATAGAACTTCATTAATTAATGACAAAGTACGTGTGTACAAAGGTGGTTCATGGAAAGACAGAGAATATTGGCTTGATCCTGCACAAAGACGATTTTATCCTGAAGATATGGCTACTGATTTTATTGGCTTTAGATGTGCTATGTCTAGAGTAGGTTCGAAATCTAAGAATAAAAAGAAAAAGAAAAATTAGAGCATAATATTATGTTTTTTAAAGTCTCAACATCTACTGTTGGGACTTTTTTTGTACCTTTAAGTTGTGAAAATTGAGCAACTTCATAAACTGTTTTTAGAAGCTAAAAGTGTATCAACTGATACGCGTATTTTGCCTTCCAATGCTCTTTTTTTTGCATTAAAAGGAGTGAATTTTAATGCCAATGATTTTGCACACAAAGCATTAGACTCAGGCGCATCTTATTGTATTATAGATGAGGCTCAAGATCCAGTAGATGAGCGTTTTATTTTGGTTGATGATGTGTTGAAAACACTTCAAGATTTAGCTAATTTCCATAGACAGTATTTGGGCATCCCTATTGTAGCCCTGACGGGGAGTAATGGTAAAACCACAACGAAAGAACTCATCAATGCAGTACTAAACCGTTCGTATAAAACGCATGCAACTCAAGGGAATTATAACAATCACATTGGTGTACCTTTAACCCTGCTTCAAATGGATCATTCGACCGACATTGGTGTAGTGGAGATGGGTGCTAATCACGCAGGTGAAATTGCACAACTGTGTGCTATTGCAGCACCAGATTTTGGATACATTACAAACTTTGGAAAAGCCCATCTAGAAGGTTTTGGTAGTTTAGAAGGGGTTGTCAAGGCTAAGAGTGAATTGTACGATTATTTAAAACAAACTAAGGGAACTATTCTAATCAACAATGATGATGCACAGCAACTCAAGCAAGTTGGCACCTATGCTAATACTGTCTCTTTTTCTACATTGAATACTTCTGATTTTGCTATTTCACTAGAAAAAGAAATCCCTTTTTTGTGTGTTAATTTCAATAGGACCAGTATTCAATCGCAACTTCTCGGGCATTATAATTTTACAAATATTGCAGCTTCAATTGCATTTGGATTATACTTCAAAATTGACATCAATTCTATAAGACAAGGAATAGAATCTTACGCACCCAAAAACAATAGATCTCAAATCATTAAGAAAAATTCCAATACTATTATTTTGGATGCCTATAATGCCAATCCAAGTAGTGTAGAGGCTGCTTTGAAGAACTTTAAAACCATGGAAGCGCGTCAAAAAATTGTGATTTTAGGCGATATGTTTGAATTAGGAAATCAAAGTTTTGAAGAGCATCAATCTATTATAGATCTAGCACAAAAATTAGAGTTTTCAAAACTTTATTTGGTAGGGCGTCATTTTTTTGAGCACCATCAAAATTATACTAATATTCTGTTTTTTAGAGGTCTAGACGATGTCAAGCAACATCTTGAAAACATCTACATAGAAGAAGCAATGATTCTTATAAAAGGATCTAGAGGTATGACTTTAGAAGCTCTTTTGGAACTATTTTAAAATAAAATCCACAAACATATGTTTGTGGATTTTATTTGTGGGTCATACTGGATTCGAACCAGTGACTTCTACCCTGTCAAGGTAACACTCTGAACCAACTGAGTTAATGACCCATTTTGGATTTACAAAAATAATAATATCTTTGGACTAGCCACTTATATTTTCAACTTTATAGGCGGCTTGGGAAATTAACCAAAATAAAAAAGATTGATTTTTATAACGAACACTAAATATCCTAATTATATAATTGATTTTCTGTCCGAAGAGTGGCAACGCAACAATTTTATAGTGCTAACCTTTATGTTTGCTCTTCTTTTTGTGGGTCGGTTTTTAAATAAAAAACAAAACGCTTTTGTTTTATATACCATGGGCGTAATTTTGATGTTTTCATCTATTTACAGCCCGATGAGGTCTTACCTATCTGGAAATTGGAACATAGCGACAGACTTACCTCTTCATCTTTGTGGTATTTCTGCTCTTATTTGTTCCGTATTACCCTTTTTGAAACGCAAACAAGCACTTTTTGATTTTGTATTTTATACAGGAATAATTGGAGGTATTATGTCTATGCTAACGCCGCAAATGAATAGTTTCGATGGCAGTCAATTTGCATATTTAGAATATTACGTGCGCCACTCCATTATTTTGGTTATGCCTATATTTTTGTTGCAGAATTATGGTATGGAGCTTTCTAGAAAATCAATGATTAATACATTCCTTAATTTAAATATTTTGTTAATCATTATCATGCCTTTTAATTTTTATGTGGGGGGTAATTATATGTATCTCGCTGAACCACCACAAGTAAATAACCCCTTGGTTATTGGAGAGTGGCCCTATTATGTCCTTTGGTTTGAAGTTTTTTTGGTTCCTTTACTAGTATTCTTGTTTTATTTATCAAAAATTCGCTTATCACAAATTTTTAGAGCTGCGGTTTAATTGTACTTTACTAACTTAGCTCTCATGAATTCTATTACATTATGAAACCAAAAAAAACAGTAATTATTACCGGGACAAGTAGGGGCATTGGTTTCGAACTTGTTCATCTTTTTTCTAAAGCAGGTTATGCTGTTTTGGCTTTATCACGAAACGCTAAACCTGTAATTAACTTAAATTACGAAAATATTACAGCCCTTTCTTTTGATTTAAATAATGTTGAGGATTACAATCGAGTCGAGGCATTTGTTCAGAACGAATGGAAGCATGTTGATATCCTAATAAACAACGCAGGCACTATTGTCAACAAGCCATTTGCTGAAACAACGTTTGATGATTTTAAGCAAATTTACGGGACCAATGTTTTTGGTGTTGCCGAGCTTACCCGACGAGTCTTGCCTTTTATTCCCAAAACAGGGCATGTGGTCACCATAAGTTCTATGGGTGGCGTTCAAGGATCAATGAAATTTGCAGGCTTATCTGCTTATAGCTCGAGCAAAGGGGCTGTGATAACGCTTACAGAATTATTATCTGAAGAATACAAAGAAGCAGGTCCTTCGTTTAATGTTCTTGCTCTTGGTGCAGTACAAACTGAAATGTTGGCTGAAGCTTTTCCTGGCTATAAAGCTCCGACATCCCCTATTGAAATGGCTGCGTATATATTTGAATTTGCAAAAACAGGACAACAATTCTACAATGGAAAGCTACTCCAAGTTTCAAGCTCCACGCCTTAAGTTTCGCAGCAAAACCAATTAAAAAATTTTAGGGTTTAACATCTTATTAAGCCTAAAGAAATAAAATAATTCGCTACTTTTGTAACTCAAATTTTCATACCTAATGTTCAATAATTTAAGTGAGAAATTAGATAAAGCTTTACATGTGCTTAAAGGGCACGGTAGTATTACTGAGATTAACGTTGCTGAAACTCTAAAAGAAGTACGACGTGCACTACTCGATGCTGATGTCAATTACAAAATAGCAAAAGATTTCACAAACAGTGTCAAAGAGAAGGCACTTGGTCAAAACGTACTCACTACTTTACAACCCGGCCAATTGATGGTCAAAATTGTAAAAGATGAGCTCACTGAACTCATGGGTGGAGACGCAGAGGGCATCAATCTTTCTACAACGCCTTCTGTCATTTTAATGTCTGGTTTACAGGGTTCTGGTAAAACAACATTTTCTGGAAAGCTAGCGCAGTACCTAAAAACAAAGAAATCCAAAAAGCCCATGTTAGTCGCTTGCGACGTATACCGTCCTGCAGCAATTGATCAGCTACATATTGTAGGGGAGCAAGTTGCAGCGGAGGTTTACAGTGATATTGGGAATAATGATCCCGTAGCTATTGCTAAAGCAGGTATAGCAGAGGCCAAATCAAAAGGATGTGATGTAGTGATTGTTGATACTGCTGGACGATTGGCTGTCGATCAAGAGATGATGACAGAGATTGCGAATATTCACAAGGCAGTGACACCTCAAGAAACTTTATTTGTAGTGGATGCGATGACGGGTCAAGATGCTGTTAACACCGCCAAGGCATTTAATGATATTTTAAATTTTGATGGAGTTATTCTTACAAAATTAGATGGTGATACTAGAGGTGGGGCGGCTATTTCTATCAAATCGGTTGTTAATAAACCCATTAAGTTTATTGGAACTGGAGAAAAGATGGAAGCTATTGATGTGTTCTATCCAGCGCGAATGGCCGACCGTATTTTGGGGATGGGCGATGTAGTTTCTTTGGTTGAGCGCGCTCAAGAGCAATTTGACGAGCAAGAAGCACGCAAGATTCAAAAGAAAATTGCAAAAAACCAATTTGGATTTGATGATTTTCTGTCTCAAATTCAACAAATCAAGAAAATGGGGAACATTAAGGACCTCATGGGTATGATTCCAGGAATGGGCAAAATGATGAAAGACGTAGATATAGACGATGATGCGTTTAAGCATATTGAAGCTATTATTCATTCCATGACGCCAAAGGAGCGCTCAAACCCCTCTATCATCAATACGAGCCGCAAACAACGCATTGGAACTGGCTCTGGTACATCTGTCCAAGAAGTGAATAAGCTGATGAAACAATTCAATCAGATGAGTAAAATGATGAAAATGATGCAAGGTGGCAAAGGACGAAACATGATGCAAATGATGAAAAATATGCCACGATAAGGCACTATAGATTAAATTATGATATTACTTGACGGAAAACAAACAAGCGCCAAAATAAAGGAAGAAATAGAAGCTCAAGTTTCTGTAATGAAACAACAGAATAAGCGTATGCCACACCTAGCTGCTGTTTTGGTAGGTACAAATGGTGCAAGTATGACTTATGTTGGTGCCAAAGTTAAGGCCTGTCAGCTAGTTGGTTTTGAGTCAACACTTATCGAACTTTCAGCTGAAACTACTGAAGCTCAATTGCTTAATAAAATTGAACAATTAAATAACAATCCAGAAATAGATGGCTTTATTGTTCAATTACCATTGCCCAAACATATTGATGAACAAAAAGTTTTGATGGCTGTTGATCCAGATAAAGACGTTGATGGGTTTCACCCCATGAATGTAGGCCGTCTCACTTTAGACTTGCCTACCTTTATTTCAGCTACACCATATGGAATTATGGAGCTGTTGGAGCGCTACGAAATTCCAACCTCTGGTAAACATGTAGTTGTAATAGGAAGAAGCCACATTGTTGGTAGGCCAATGAGCATTCTGATGAGTCAGAAGCGTGCTGCAGGAAATGCGACCGTTACAATAGCCCACAGCCGAACAACTAATTTGGCCGCATTAACAAAGGAAGCAGATATAATTGTAGCTGCGTTGGGTATCCCAGAATTTCTAAAAGCTGATATGGTAAAAAAAGGTGCTGTTGTGATCGATGTTGGTATTACACGTGTTCCAGATGCTTCAAAAAAGAGAGGCTATAGAATTGCTGGAGACGTAGATTTTAAAAACGTTGCCGAGAAAGCAAGCCACATCACACCTGTTCCTGGTGGGGTTGGGCCAATGACCATAGCTATGCTGCTCAAAAATACTTTACTTGCATGCGAAAGAAGAAATCCCTGATTTAGGAACATCAGTGCGCAAATAGTTGTTGAGGATCTTTAAAAGCTTTAAATTCTAAAGCATTCCCCGACGGGTCTAAAAAAAACAAAGTAGCTTGCTCACCGACTTCACCCGCAAAGCGGATATATGGTTCAATAATAAAATCTACCCCTTTGTCTTTTAAATGTTTTGAAAATTGATGGAATTCATCCCATGGTAAAACCACACCAAAATGAGGAACGGGGACCTGTTTTCCATCTACCTCATTTGCGTGATATCCATCTTTAGATTTAGGCTTGTAATGCAACACTAATTGATGGCCAAACAAGTCAAAATCTGTCCAATGAGAACTGCTTCGGCCTAGTTTGCAGCCAAGAATATCTTTGTAAAAAACAGTACATTCTTCAAGATTCCACACTGGAATTGCCAAATGAAATGGAGATATTGCTCTTTGTTTTACCATGTTTTCTTGGAGGATTTTAATGCCTTGTTTAATGTGTTCAATTCTTCTTTAGTTAATTTCCGGTATTCACCTACATCGCTCATCAAATTAATATTCATGATACGGACGCGCTTTAGGCTTTCAACTTCATAATCTAAATAACTACACATGCGGCGGATTTGTCTATTTAGTCCCTGGGTTAGCACAATTTTAAAGCTGTCTCTACTGAGTTTTTGAACTCTGCAAGGCTTAGTCATAGTGTCTAAAATAGGTACTCCCTCAGACATCCGTTTCACGAAGGTCTGCGATATTGGCTTATCGACTCTTACAATGTATTCTTTTTCGTGATTATTACTAGAGCGCAAAATTTTATTGACAATGTCACCATCATCGGTCAGTAGAATAAGGCCTTCACTGTCCTTATCTAATCGTCCGATTGGAAAAATTCGGGAAGGATAATTAATAAAGTCTATAATGTTGTTTTTTTCAACACGAGTATTCGTAGTACAAACAACTCCAACAGGTTTATTGAACGCTATATAGACCCTAGATTTCTTTTTTATTGACACGACCTTACCATCCACGGAGACTTCATCAGTTGAGCTCACTTTTGTACCCATTTCAGGGTGTTTTCCATTTACGGTTACACGTCCTTCTTCAATCAGTTTGTCGGCTGCGCGGCGCGAACAATAGCCGGCCTCGCTTAAGAATTTATTTAATCTGGTGACAGCTGATTCCATGCCGTAAAGGTACAAAGTTTAATCCTCTAAAAAACCAAGAATATGATTGATTACAGCCTTGCCTTTTAAGCCGTGTCCAAGACCATTTGTAGCAATAAGTGTACTGTTCTTAAAAGCAGTTTGAATTTCCACAGCATCACTATATGGAATTACAGGGTCATTGTGATCATGGATTACAAGTCCTTTGCAGTTGACTTCTCCCATAAACTTAGCCGTATTGAAATAGGAAGATGGGTGACCAAACTTACATACAACTCTAGCTTCAATTCCGCGTTTTAGCTTGGAGCTAAAACCCATTAGATCAGTATAGTTTTTAAAAATACCAGAAAATCCAGATGGTGCACCAAGTAATATAATTTTATCTGCGAATCTGTATTCACTATTTTTCATAAAAAAAGAAATAGCCATCCCACCAACGGAATGTCCAATTAAAATGGAGGGCTTGAATTCTGCGCAAACAAGCTCGATAAACTCAGAGTATAAAACCGCATTGAAGCTTTTGCCACCGGAAGCACCATGTGCTGGTGCATCCAAAGCTACTACAGAATATCCAGATTTCAGAAGACTATTAACTGTGTTTTTCCATCGCCCTGAGTTACTTTCCCAGCCATGAGCCAATAATACAGTTTCTTTCTCCCCTTTCCACCTGTAGGATATGATGGTTAATTTTTTAAAGTAAAAATTTCTCTTTTCGGCAGCTTCTAAAGTGGGGTGAATTGTTTTGTAACGTCCCTTAAGCGGTCTTGAAAACAGGTCTAATGCCCATTTGGAAGCCAGGTTGGCGTTTAAAAGTCCTAGAGTGTTTAGTATGAGGCCAATGAATTTAAGAAGAAAAGTTTGCATGGGGGTTGTTGAATTTAAAAATATTTTCCGTGTGTAAAGGAATGTAAATTAAAATATTTACGATTACCCCCAACAAAGGTATAGGAAACCTGGTTTCCAGTTTACTCTTTTATTCTCTTTCTGGCTAATACCATTGAATAAAAAAATCTTTGATTTTTGCTGTGGGCGGAATGGAGATCGCTTCAATTTTCTTGTTCATATCGTAGCGTAAATCTTCTGGCAATTCATTTTTATCTATGGTAAAATAAGCATTGATATCATCCACAGACACAATCAAATTACGCAATGTGTTTTGAATACTTGATACTTTATATTTTGAAGAGATGTCGGCAAAGCTTGACTTTTTACTTAACCCCGCTTCAGTTTTAAAACGCTCGTCCATGATACGGACGTTTTGTATTGATGATAACGAATCTAATGCTTCATTTGGTGTAAGTTCTAGTAAAATTTTTTGTGTTCCTTTCTCAAAAACGGTTATAATATTAGTATTACCAATAAATTCATCGCCGCCAATAAATTGACTTAATGAGTCGGTTTCAAAAACAAGTTTTAAGTCTCTTACTTTAGTAGAGTCATTGAGCGAGCCAACAGAAGATGCTGAAATTGCAAATGGGTTAGGGGTAGAGGTGCAAGAAGCTGTAATTATTCCAACTACAAGAATGAATTTAAATAAATAGTTCATGGTTAATTTTTTAATGAGTGCAATACTAAACGACTTTTTTCAGAATTCCAAATACAGCTCGAACAAAAGTAGCGCTAGTTAAGACTTTAACAATTGGGTGTTGTCTTTGTGTGCCTTTTCTTTTTGGAGTTTGATTTGAATCTTGTTGGGGCCTCATGTCGTTTATCCTTTTGATTTTGGCGCCCAATAGTTCATAAGCACTTTGTCTATCTATAGTTTTATTGTATTTTTTTGAAAGTTTAGATGAATTACAAAGTTCAAATAATTCATCCGGATTCAAAATATCCATCTGGCTTTTTGGGGCCCGCATCAATGTAGCACTCAGAGGAGTTGGACGGCCTTTTTCGTCCAAGGCGGTTACCAATGCTTCACCAATACCCATCGTAGTAAGAGTTTTTTCTGTGTTAAAAAATGAAGTTTCAGGATAGTTTTGCGCAGTTAGTTTTATGTTTTTACGATCTTTAGCCGTAAAGGCTCGCAACGCATGTTGAACTTTTAAGCCCAATTGTCCAAGAATATTATCTGGAACATCTCTTGGGTTTTGCGTTACAAAATATATCCCAATGCCTTTACTTCGAATAAGTTTAATTGTGTACTCAATTTGATGTAAAAGTTCTTTTGAGGCTTCATTAAAAATCAAGTGCGCTTCATCGATAAACATTACCAGTTTTGGTTTGTCCATATCTCCAGTTTCGGGAAAGCTTTCAAAAAGCTCCGCCAAAAGACTGAGCATAAATGTTGAAAATAGCTTGGGTTTATTTTGTATATCATCTAGCCTTATGATGTTAATATACCCTACGCCAGTAGATTTATAGGGCAAAAAGTCACTGACGGCGAAACTTTCTTCTCCGAAAAACAAATCTGCACCTTGTTGTTCTAACTCAAAAACACGTCTCAAAATAGCACCAGTTGAGGTCTTTGAAATTCGGCCATAGGCAGATTGAAACTCTTTCTTCCCTTCATTGGTTGCAAAGTTGAGTATGGCTTTAAAATCTTTTAAATCTAATAATGGAAGTTTATGATCGTCGCAGAACTTAAACAGAACAGAGACTATTCCTGACTGTGTTTCAGTTAAGTTTAGGACTCTAGAAATTAGTATGGGTCCAAATTCACTTACTGTTGCTCTCAAGCGAACACCATTTTGTGCTGAAATTGAAAAGAGTTCAACTGGATAACCTTTAGGAGTGAAAGCTAGTCCAATTGCCTTGTGACGCTCGTCAATTTTTGGATGTCCAGCGCTAGGTTTGGCCAATCCGCTCAAATCACCTTTTATATCCATAAGGAAAACGGGCACTCCTTTTTCGCTTAATTGCTCTGCTAAAATTTGAAGTGTTTTTGTTTTTCCTGTACCTGTAGCACCTGCAATGAATCCATGCCTGTTCATGGTTTTTAATGGAACCTTTACAAAAGCCTTTGATAAGGTGTGTTGGTTAAGTGTGGCTGCGCCCAAGGAAATGGCTTCACCTTCGAATGTGTTTCCGCGTACAATATGATTGTAGAATTCTTTTTTTGATGACATAACAAGTAGGTTACAGTAAAATAAATGAAGTTTTTTTACTTAAACAAAAATCTGTAAGCTATTTTTGCATACTATGCTAAAACCCGAAATTCAAAAACTTGTCGACGCTGGTCAAATGCTGCCGTTGATGGAGGCATTTTATACCATTCAAGGCGAAGGATACCACAAAGGAACTGCTGCTTATTTTATTCGTGTTGGTGGTTGTGATGTGGGTTGTCATTGGTGTGATGTAAAAGAGAGTTGGGATGCTCAATTGCATCCGCCGACTTCAATTGAAGCTATAGCCAGTCAAGCAGCAGAATTTAGCGACACCATAGTGGTCACTGGAGGTGAGCCACTTATGTGGGATATGGCCCCTTTAACTTACTTGCTTAAACAACATCAACTCAAAACCCATATCGAAACTTCAGGTGCTTATAATTTAACTGGTGACTGGGACTGGATCTGTCTTTCGCCAAAAAAACGAAAACTTCCGATCGAACATGTGTATAGTAAAGCCAATGAATTGAAAGTTATAATTTACAACAAGGACGATTTTAGATTTGCTGAGCAACAAGCGGAAAAGGTTGCTCAAGACTGTGTGCTGTATCTCCAGCCAGAATGGAGTGTACGTAAAAAAGTAACCCCTTTTATTGTAGATTATGTTATGAATAACCCAAAATGGAAAATTTCTCTTCAA
>JAQCJC010000022.1 GCA_027593245.1 Bacteroidota bacterium
GGCCCCCATGGCATCTTTGGTTTCAAATGAAGCTTCCAATTGAAAATAGTGCGCCATTTTAGGCGTACAGTCGATGAGGTTTAAATCTAAAAGTCCACCACCGCGGTTTTCCATATTTTTAGTAAGTGGTTTGATGGCCTGCAAAAGTTGAGCTTTGATTTTTTCAAAATATGATCTGAGTCCATTACGGTCTCCTTCATAAATAAAATGAACATGGCCTATTTTTGTAGTTGCTAGAATTTTTGTCTTAAACCCGCCACGAGATAACCAAAATTTAGCGGCATTACTGGCCGCCGCTACTACCGAACTTTCCTCAATGGTCATAGGTAAAGTGTAGAGTTTTTCGTTAATTAAAAAATTAGGGGCAATGCCAAATGGCATATAAAAGTTTGTAATGGTATTTTCAATAAATTCGTCATGCAACTGTTGCAGCTCTGAGTCGGAATTCCAATAAGACTCCAAGGTAGCTTTGGCATGTGTATTTCCTCCAAAATAATTGGTAATCAACCAGTTGATTTTTTCGGTTTTAGAGAATTTTGAAAATCCAGAAACTTGCTGTGGCATAGTTGTGTATTGATAAACAAAGATACTATTCTATATATTATCTGAAAAGCGAATTGTTAAATTGAATATTAATCCGCTCAGAAAAGAGGAATTATGAATTATTTTTAGTAAAATTGGTAACATTTTATAAAATATATGTATGCTCCGCAAAAATTTGCACATCATTCTAATTGTTATCGCTTCCTGTTTTTGTTATTCACAAGAACAAAACATAACACTCGAAGAGATTTGGAATGGTGCCTTCACTACTCAGCGAATGGAAGTTCTAAATTCTATGAGTAATGGTCAGCAGTACTCTGTTTTAAATTTTAATCGTGCTACACGATCTACTTCCGTTGATATTTATGACTACCAAACACAATCTAAGACATCCACTTTGGTAGATTCAAAAGACCTTAATGATATACAATACTTTACTAATTATGACTTTAGTGATGATGAAACAAAACTTATTCTAGCAACAGATATAGAAGCTTTATACAGACGTTCTACTTTAGGCATTTTTTTTGTTTATGACACAAAGACCAAAACACTTACAAAGATTTCTGATTATAAAATACAAGAGCCTACTTTTTCACCAGATGGGTTGAAAGTGGCTTATGGTTATCGGAACAATATTTACATAAAAAACCTCGAAACTCAACAGACCAAGCAAATTACTTCCGATGGTGAAAAAAATAAAATTATTAATGGCATTACAGACTGGGTTTATGAAGAAGAATTTGCCTTTGTTAGGGCTTTTGAATGGAATACCAATGGCCAAAAAATAGCATATTTAAGATTTGACGAAACAGATGTCCCAGAATTTTCAATGGACGTTTACGGACAAGCCTTATATCAAACCCAACAAGTTTTTAAGTATCCAAAGGCAGGTGAAAAAAATGCAATTGTATCATTACATGTTTATAATTTAAGCACTGCTGAGTCAAATGAAGTAAAAGTCAATAAACCATATAATGATTTTTATATCCCACGCATCAAATGGACAAATGATGCGAATGTCTTGAGTGCTCAGTTTATCAACCGCCATCAAAATGAGCTTGATTTATGGACAATCGATACAACTAAGGGCACAACTACTATTATGCTCTCAGAAAAAGATGATGCCTATGTGGATGTAACAGATAATCTTACATTTTTAAAAAATAACAGCTTTATTTGGACGAGTGAGCAAGATGGATACAACCATATTTATCACTACAGTAAAAAAGGCAAACTCATCAATCAGGTGACCACTGGAGATTGGGAGGTCACGGCATATTATGGTTATGACGAAAAGTCCAAAAAAATATTTTACCAATCTGTAGAAAATGGTTCCATAAATAGAGATGTCTACAGCATTGGCCTTAATGGAAAAAACAAACGCCGTCTCTCCAAAAATGAAGGAACCAATTCAGCGGCTTTTAGTGCGGATTTCACCTATTACATCAACACCTTTTCGAGCGCGACCATACCGCCAGAGTACTCTCTGAATGACGCGACTGACGGTACAAGCTTGAGGCGTATCAAAAGCAATGACAAACTCCTTGAAAAATTAGCTAATTACAGTTTATCAAAAAAAGAATTTAGCAGTATTGAAATCAATGGGAATAATCTCAATATGTGGATGCTTAAGCCTGTTGATTTTGATGCGAACAAGCAATACCCTATGCTTATGTTTCAATATTCTGGACCTGGCTCACAAGAAGTTGCCAACAGCTGGAACAGCGCCAATGATTATTGGTTTCAAATGCTGGCTCAGCAAGGATATTTTGTCGTATGTGTCGATGGTAGAGGAACAGGATTCAAAGGCGCAGATTTTAAGAAAGTTACATATATGAATTTGGTGAAATATGAAACTGAAGACCAAATTGCCGCCGCTAAAAAATTAGCAGAATTACCCTACATTGACCAAGAGCGTATTGGAATTTGGGGCTGGAGTTTTGGTGGGCATATGAGCACCAATTGCTTGTTGAAAGGCAGCGAGATCTTTAAAATGGCTATAGCTGTAGCACCAGTTACGAATTGGCGATTTTACGACACTATTTACACCGAACGCTATATGCGTACCCCTCAAGAAAACCCAGCAGGTTACGACGACAACTCCCCATTTTATTACCCCGAAAAGCTTAAAGGCGATTATTTGCTGATTCATGGGTCTGGTGATGATAATGTACATGTACAACATACGATGCGCATGGTCGAAGCACTCATTCAAGCCGATAAACAATTTGAGTGGGGCATATATCCCGACAAAAATCATGGCATCTACGGAGGTAATACGCGATTACATCTCTATAAAAAAATGACTAATTTTATTGCAAAAACCTTAGGCGATAAAATTGAAAACTAATACAAACAAAAAAAAACTAACAAATAAATAAAAATCATTATGTCAACAACAGAACTTCAACATCAAAGACAACTTTTTGGACATCCTGCAGGATTATATGTTCTGTTCTTCGTAGAAATGTGGGAGCGTTTTTCTTATTATGGTATGCGTGCAATCCTAACTTTATTTCTAGCTGCCCCCGTCATTTTAAATGATCCTCAGTCTGGTTACGGTTGGTCTAATGTAGAAACTTTGTCGTTTTACGGTACATACACAATGCTTGTGTATCTCATGTCTATACCTGGAGGTTGGGTTGCTGACAAATATATTGGTCAGAAAAAGGCAGTTATGATTGGTGGATTATTACTTTGCTTAGGCCATGGAACTTTAGCTATTGATGCTCAGTGGGCTTTTTTCTCAGGTCTGTTTCTTATTGTAGTTGGAGTAGGGTTTTTAAAGCCTAACATATCTACAATGGTAGGAGGGCTTTATAAAAAAGGAGATGCCAAACGGGATGTTGGGTTTTATATTTTTTACATGGGAATAAATATTGGTGCTTTTTTTGGGGCTCTTCTTGTTGGTATAGTTGCTGCCAAGTATGGTTGGCATTATGGCTTTGGTTTAGCAGGTATAGGAATGGCTTTAGGGCAATTGGTTTATTTCTACGGATTAAAGTACTTAGAAGGAGTAGGTGATTTCATTGGAGCAAAAAATTCTCCGAATAAAGAACTTATGAAAACTCCGCTGACCAAGGTAGAAAGAGATCGAATGCTTGTTATGTTTTTATCTTTTTTAATTATCATTGTTTTTTGGGGTGCTTTTGAGCAAGCAGGGGGGTTAATGAGTTTGTATACCGAGCAAAAAACAGATAGAACAATTTCTTTTTCGTTACCTTATATAAACAATGAAATACCAGCTGCAGTTTTCCAGTCAATAAATGCTTTTTTCATTATTATATTCGCTACAATAGTCGCAAACTTTTGGTATAAATGGGCTAAAAAAGGCAAGGAGTCTTCTTCATTGTTTAAAATGGCAATTGGGTTAATAATTATGGCTTTTGGTTTCTTTTTTATGACAAAGGCATCTACTGAAGTTGTAATTCAAGGAGATGAAGTTGTGCAGAAATCAGCAATGATTTGGTTAGTTTTAGCTTATTTATTTCATACATTAGGTGAGCTTTGTGCTTCTCCCGTAGCTTTGTCCTTTATCACTAAATTAGCACCTGCCAAATACGCCGCATTTATGATGGGCGCTTACTTTGCTGCTACTGGTTTAGGAAATAAAGTAGCTGGTTTTGTTGGTGAACTTTCTGAGGGTGCTGGAGAATTTCAAGTCTTCACAGGAATTGCAATTTTCGGAATTGCTTTTGGTTTACTTATTTTAGCAATCCTCAAACCTCTTAAGCGACTTACACATGGTGCTGAAGAAATTACATTAGAATCATAATTATTAAAAACCAACCAACATGAACACAGCAATTGATCAAATATTTAAAGACAAAGTTTTAGGCCATCCAGCAGGACTGTTTGTGTTATTTTTTACAGAAATGTGGGAGCGTTTTTCGTACTATGGAATGCGGGCACTACTCGTCATGTTTTTCACGGCCTCACTAATGGATGAAGGTTGGGGATGGCCACGAGAATATGCCTATGCTATTTTTGGAACCTACACTTCGCTCGTATATCTTTCTACACTTTTGGGGGGTTATTTTGCCGATAAAATCATTGGATATCGTTATGCTGTAGCCGTTGGTGCTTTACTCATGACTTTGGGGCATGGTGCAATGGCTTTGGAAACGCCATTTTTCATTTATACTGGACTAACACTTTTGGTTTTTGGAAGTGGTTTTTTTAAACCGAACATGACCTCCATTATTTCGGAAATGTACAAAGGGAAAGACGAAAAAAAAGATGGCGCTTATACCATTTTTTATATGGGTGTAAATGCAGGAGCTTTTTTGGGTATTTTATTGTGCGGATATTTAGGTGAAAAAGTAGGTTGGCGTTGGGGCTTTGGTCTTGCAGGTATTTTTATGTTCTTTGGATTATTACAATTCTGGTTTGCACAAAATATTTTTGGCAATATTGGTAAAAAGCCCGTTAAAACGAATGATGCTGCCAAAGAAGTTTCTGCAAACGAACCAAAATTCAATCCTTTTACTCATTTTCAGTTGGCCATTATAGCTATCGCTTCGCTTCTAGGGCTTTCTTGGATTCTAAATGATCCTGTTTCAAAAATATCAGAAGGCGCATACAATCTGTTCAATTTTCAAATGTTTGGCACAGACGGCTCTAATGTTGTTATTTTGACTGCACTGCTTTTGTTTGTAGTATTACTTATCATCCGTATTCCTCGTTACGATAGAATTATAAGAGATCGAATGCTGGCCGTTATGTTTTTTGCTTTTATTACGATTTTCTTCTGGGCCATTTTTGAACAAGCACCGAGTAGTCTAACCATATTTGCCAGAGATTACACCCAACGTATTTTGGAAGGCAATGCTGCTGATATATTCAAAGTTGTCAATTCCCTTATGACCATTATTCCGCTTGGAATCATTACTTGGGTATTGATTTTACTGTTCAGAAAAACATTTGCTAAATATGAATTATCAAACATTATTTTAGCTTTAAGTTTTCTTATCATTTGGGGCATTTCAATTTGGATGCTCAATGCAGAATTTCAAGAAGAAATTGCTGAAGTCCCAGCATCTTGGTTTGGTGTTTTGAATTCGCTCTTCATTATTGCTTTTGCGCCCTTATTTTCTAAGTGGTGGGAAAGCAAATACAATCCAAATGCTAATATGAAATACGCCATTGGTATGGTTCTTTTAGGGATCGGTATGGCATGCGTCGCTATTGGTGCTTCTGATATTCCAGTTGGTGCTGCTACAGCATCAGTAAGTATGGTGTGGCTTATTTTGGTCTATTTTTTCCATACAATGGGCGAACTATGTGTTTCCCCTGTGGCTTTATCTTATGTAAGTAAGTTGGTGCCAGGACGTATGATTGCTATGATGTTTGGAATTTGGTATCTTGCGGTTGCTATTGGTATGAAACTTGCAGGTGTTTTTGGAGAGGCCTCGGAGGGTATTGCAAATGAATATGGTTTGAGTTATTTCTTTTGGATTTTAACTGCTGTTGCTGTAGGGCTGGGCGTTCTTTCGGCAGTGCTTTATCCTGTCATCAAAAAACTCATGCATGGGGTGAGATAGTATAAAAAAATGATCTGCTTAAAAACTGAAACACCTAATTATTTATGTCAAATTGATGACGAGCTAAAAGCCATTTACCACAGTAAAGATGCTGTATGTATTTGGGTATTTAAAACAAGAAAGGACAGAAATGCTTTTGTTGAAGAAACTGTTGGGATGAATAAAAACCAGCGTACAAATCATTACAGCGCAAACTATGCATAAGTTAAATTACATCTTAATATTATTTTTAATTTCTGTGTTTGTTATTAACGCACAAGAAATCAATTGGTTGACCATGAATGAAGCCTTAGCCAAACAGAAGGAAGTTCCGAAGAAAATAATGGTGGATATGTACACCACTTGGTGTGGGCCCTGTAAGATGTTGGACCGCAATACGTTTTCTAATACCAAACTTGCAGAATATGTGAATGCCAATTATTATGCTGTAAAATTCAATGCTGAAGGCGATGAAGCTGTAGATTTTAATGGACAGACATTTTCTAATCCCAATTACGACCCCGCTAAAGCCAGGCGTCGTAACAGTCAACACCAAATGGCTCAATATTTCGGCACACGGTCATATCCAACCATTTTATTTTTGGGGGAAAACGCTGAGTTTTTAGCCCCCATTCCTGGATATAGAACCGCACCACAACTCGAGCTTTATTTAAAACTTTTTGGCGAAGACCTCTACAAAACCATCAATAGTCAAGACGCGTTCAATGCTTACGCCAAATCGTTCAAGTCAAGTTTTTAGTCTTAGTTTTTTATTGAAAAGATAAAAGCACCCTGTTCATAAGTATTGTGAAAGCGAACACTATTTTTCTTACAGGTGTTTTGCCATCGGGCTACAGAACTTTTGTAATTACTGCCATCAGCAATTATCAATTTTGGATTAAGGGTTTTGATAAGCTGCTCAAGATGAATTTTTGGGCTATTGCGCAACAAAACCCAATCAAATCTTGCGGATTTAAAATCAAATATTCCAATTTCATCTATTATAAGTAAATGACGACCGCCAATACTATAGAAACGTTCCAAACGTTTATTTGAGTTTTTGCGAATGCCTTCTTTTGCTATATAATCTTTTATGAATTCAGATGGAATATCTTCTCCATTTGCTTCTTGGATTTCTAAAGTGGTTCCATTTCTGATTCCAATAATCGAGTTTTTCATTTGATGAAAAACAATAAAATCTTGAGTTGAATTTGTATTATATAAGAAAGCGGCATAGAGTTGAAGACCCAACACTGCAATGCATAAGTAAAGGACTTTTACAGCTGTTTTTCGATTCAAGTAACTAAACAATAGCGTGATAATCAGGTATGACAAAACCATTTGAATTTCATTATAACTAATGTTCTTAAAAATAAAAATATCAAAATTAGAGATCCATTTAGTTATTTTATTCATCAATTCAATGAGGAATTCAAATCCATCTATGAGCGGCTTGTTGAGGGTTTTAATTTCATCGAACAAGACAATGAAAAGTCCAATCCAAAGACAAAGGAAGAGAGCGGGAATGATAAGTAAATTACTTACAAAAAACAATATTGGGAATTGATGAAAATAATATAAGCTTAGGGGTAGAACGCCAATTTGCGCCGCAAAAGAAACTTTAATCAATGAAGCTATTTGTTTAAGTAAAATATTTTTTGGGTTCCATATTTTATTCAAAATGGGCATTAGGATCAATATGCCTAAAACAGCAGTGTAACTCAACTGAAAGCCAACATCAAAAACAATATTAGGATCTATAAGCAACACCACAAGAGCTGAAATTGAAAGCGTATTAATGCTATTTGTTTGACGATTAAAACCTTGCGCCAAAGCAAAAAAACTAAACATCGTAACGGCACGAACTATCGAAGGGCTTAATCCTGATACAAAGGCAAATCCCCACAAAACAATAACAACAACTAGTCTGCGTATTTTTTTGCCATTTCGAAAGCTCAACAACGGATACAGTAATACCCCCAATATACTTAACACTATTCCGACGTGTAAGCCAGATAGTGCGAGGATGTGTATTACCCCCGAATCCCTATAATTTACTTTGATATTTTCAGGAATCTCACTCCTTTTACCTAAATAGAATGCCTTGAGAAACCCAGCTGCCGTGGAGTTGATATCCAGGGCGTCTATTTTTTTTTCGATATAATGCCTTGTTTTAGCTGCTCGACCTTTTATGCTTTCTTTTCCTCTAAGATGCGCAAACTTAGTTTGAGAATTTACGCTGATTTGATGAAATATCCCTTTTCGAGCCAAGTAATCTTTGTAGCTGAATGCATGTGGGTTTTTTGGCGAATTGATAAGTTTTGGTTCAATTTCAATGCGAAGGACTTCATCTACTTCTAAAGGCGACATTATGGAATCATTGGGGGTTTGTATTAAAATTGTACCATTAGATTTGTTTTTATTAACCTGTAGTACTTTTGCCATATAGCGGTAGTTATATTCAGTTGGATTCATTTCATGAGTTATCCGCAACAATAATTCATTATTATTGTTTTTTAAAAAATAACTGTAGTGTTTAATATCTGTCTTTGGATTATGAAATGTGGATGTTAAAACCCCTGTGAAAACAAATAATAACATCAATAGTAGTGCTGCTACATCGTATTTTTGTGCTTTTGATTTGTAATGAAAATACAGTACAACAACAAATAAGCAAAGGCCACTATATATTAAGTTGTTAAGATTTAAAGGGTGTTGATTAGCTAGTAAAATACCTATTATAAGGCCAACAGTAAGCCTGGCAATGGGGTACTCAAAAAATTGCATTTTCTCATGTGTAGGGTTGGGGTTATTTCAAGTCTTGAAAAACAGCTTTGGCCACCTTTTGGCTGGCACCAGTACCGCCAAGTTTTTTTTCAAGCGCATTGTACTCGTCTTTTACGTTTTGTTGAGTTTTTGGGTCCAAAATATGCCTTAGTTCTTTTGTTAGGCGTTTAGTGTTGAGGTCGTTTTGGATCAATTCGCAGACCACTTCGCGGTCCATAATAAGATTTACCAAAGAAATATAATCGAGCTTCACCACTTGTTTTCCAATCTGGTAGGACAACCAGCTGGATTTGTAGCATACCACTTGGGGCACTTTAAACAATGCGGTTTCTAGTGTTGCCGTTCCAGAAGTAACTAAAGCGGCATCGGCTACACTAAGCAAGTCGTAAGTGGCATTGCTTACAAATTTAATTTTGCTATTTTTTATAAACGTTTGGTAAAATTCTTCCGATTGGCTTGGTGCACCAGCAATCACAAATTGGTACTCTGGAAAGTCATCAATTACAGACAACATCACACGCAACATTTTTTTAATTTCCTGTTTTCTGCTGCCGGGCAGAAGTGCAATTATTGGTTGGTTGCTCAATCCGTATGTTGTGTGTACTGTCTTTGTATCTAATTTGGGACGATTGGCAATCGCGTCAATAAGGGGATGACCAACAAAACTGACTGGCATGTGGTGCTTACCTTCGTAAAAATCTTTTTCAAATGGTAAAATCACATACATTTTATCCACATCCCTCTTGATTTGATGAATACGGTTTTCTTTCCAGGCCCAAATTTGAGGTGAAATGTAATAATGGGTTTTAAAATTGTTGGCTTTAGCCCATTTGGCAATACGCATATTAAATCCTGGATAGTCAATAAAAATCAGAACATCAGGTTGAAAAGCTTCAATATCTTTTTTGCACAAGCTTATATTTTTAAAAATGGTACGTAAGTTCATCACCACTTCCAAAAAGCCCATAAACGCCAAATCTTTGTAATGTTTAACAAGCTTAGCACCCGCACCATGCATCAAATCGCCGCCCCATACGCGAAATTCTGCATTGGGATCCTCTTTTTTCAAGGCTTTGATGAGGTTAGCGCCATGTAAATCGCCCGACGCTTCTCCTGCTATGATATAGTACTTCATTTTTAAAGTTTAATGATAAATGTGATGATGGCAATCATTATGGTAGCTACTAAAACACCAGCAGCGCCGGCATCTTTTTTCTTTTTAATAAAATAAAAAAAGCACAATAGATTTAGGATAGCCCCAAGACTGATGAGTTTGCCAAGAAAATTTTCTGAATGGGCAGCCTCCAAAACCTGCACGATTCCATCGTTTCGTCCTGATGATTTACTCATAGCAAACCCTACAATAAAAAGGCCAAGGCTGTTGGCTAAAATTCCAGTTACAAATCCTTTTAGTATCTGAGTCTTATTCATTTAGATTCCAATTATTCAATTCTTGTATGTAGTGATGCGCTGTTAAATCAAACTGAGTGGGTACGATTGAAACATAGCCTTGTTTTAAAGCCCATTCATCGGTTTCTTCTCCTTTGTCTTGATTGATGAATTCCCCTGTCAGCCAATAATAATCTCTGCCCATTGGGCTTTTGCGTTTGTCAAATTTTTCAATCCAATTTGCGTTAGCTTGACGACAGATTTTTATCCCTTTAATTTTTTCTTTTTCTAAACTTGGGAAATTGACATTGAGTACTACTCCTTTTTGAAGGCCATTATTCAAAACAGACAAGCATATTTTTTTGATATAAGTTTCTGTTGCCTTAAAATCAGCATCCCAATTGTAGTTGAGTAAAGAAAACCCTACAGCTGGAATTCCTTCCATGCCCGCTTCAATCGCAGCACTCATGGTTCCTGAATAAATCACATTTATTGATGAATTGGATCCATGGTTAATTCCTGAAACACAAAGGTCCGGTTGGCGACCTAAAAGCTCATGTACTGCTAGTTTTACACAATCAGCTGGCGTGCCAGACGTGCTGTATTCTTTTTGAGGGCCCTCGTCTATGTGTTCTTCTTTACAATATAGTGTGTCATTGATGGTAATGGCATGGCCCATACCACTTTGAGGACTATCTGGGGCAACCACAACCACATCACCAATGCTATTCATTACTTTGATCAATGTTCTTATTCCAGGTGCTGTAATTCCATCGTCATTAGTTACTAAAATAAGTGGTTTTTTTGGCATTTTTTCTTTGTTTTCCTTTACAAAAGTAAGTATTTTGTGATTGATTATTTGCTTTTGGCCGCTTTAACAAAAAATTATGTGTGCTTGAGTACTTATTTTTATATTTTTCAGTTACATTAGAAATTAATTTTATCTATATATCTCAAGCCCATGAAACATATTAATATTTTTCTTTTGTCTGTTTTTGTTGCTTTTGCTTCATGCAGTTTCACTACCAAAACATTCGATGATCCTGACAAGGACAAGCTTCTAATGCAGCTGGTTACATATTTACTTGAGGAAGGACATTTTCAGCCAAAAGACTTTAATGACTCATTTTCTGAGGATGTATATAGTCGATTTTTAAAAACAATTGATCCCTACAAGCATTATTTTTACAAGTCTGACATCAAGGAATTTGAGGCCTTCAAAACACTAGTTGATGATCAAATAAAAAATTATGACTTGTCGTTTTTTAATCTCGTCCATAACCGCTTAATACAAAGAATTGAAGAGTCTAAAGCTATTTATACAGAAGTACTGGGTCGTCCTTTCAATTATGAGTTGGATGAAGTATATCAGTCTGATGCTGAAAACTTGGAATACGTATCATCAAAAAAGGAGATGAGTGACCGTTGGCGCAAGCAAATAAAATTCAGCACTTTGACAGACTATCACGATATGTTATCAGACGCTGACAACGACAATAAATCAAACGCAGAGATTGATGAGGAGGCACGTAAATCCACACTAAAGAGCCTTGAGGAAGTGTTTGTTTATTTCGATGATATGAGACGTGATGATTGGTTGGCGATGTATATCAATGCCATTTCAGAGTCATTTGACCCGCATACTTACTACTTTGCGCCACAATTTAAAGATCGTTTTGACGCTGAGATGTCGGGTAAATATGAAGGTATTGGCGCTCGTCTTCAGAAGAAAATGGATAAAATTAGCATTACTGAATTAATATCTGGAGGTTCAGCCTGGCGCCAAAATAAATTGCAAGTAGGAGACGTCATATTAAAAGTTCGTCAAGAAGACGAAGATGAAGCTGTAAGTATTGTAGGGATGCGTTTGGATGATGCGGTTAAGCTTATCAAAGGACCCAAAGGAACAAATGTAATTCTAACTCTGAAAAGAGTAGACGGTACTATAGAAGATTTAAGCATTCCAAGGGATGAAATAGAGCTAGAAGAGACTTACGCAAAATCTAGTATAGTTAAAAAAAGTAATTATAAATTTGGGGTTATTAATTTACCAAAATTTTATATTGATTTTGATGATATTAACAGTAGAAATTCTACTACTGATGTCAAAAGAGAAATTGAACGACTCAAGGGTGAGGGTATGGATGGCTTAGTGTTAGATCTTCGTAACAACGGCGGCGGCTCCCTTAAAACTGCGGTCGAAATTGGAGGCTTATTTATTAAAGAAGGGCCTATAGTACAGGTGCGATCAACTGGGGAGGATCGCCAGGTTCTAAAGGACAGAGATCCTTCTGTAAGTTGGGATGGTCCTCTAGTTATTTTAGTCAATGAGTTTTCTGCTTCTGCTTCAGAAATTTTAGCAGCAGCAATGCAAGATTATAAACGTGCTATTGTCATTGGAAGCAAGCAAACTTACGGCAAGGGGACTGTTCAAAATGTTATTGATCTAAACAGAATGATAAAAAACAATACTAATGGTGATATGGGAGCTTTCAAGTTTACAACTCAAAAATATTACCGAATCAATGGAGGGTCTACACAGCTTGAAGGGGTCAAAAGCGATGTTGTTGTTCCAGATCGTTATTCATATATCGATTTAGGCGAAAAAGATCAAGACAACCCATTGTCATGGGATGAAATTCAACCTGCTTCATATGAACTTTGGAAAAGCTCAATTGATTATGAGACTACAGTGCAAAAAAGTAAAGAGCGTATGAACAGCAGTGCAGAAATAAAGCTTATTGATGAAAACGCGCGCTGGATTAAAGACGCACGATCCAAAGACGTTTACAGTTTGAAGTACAGTGAATATGTTGCAGAACTGAAAAAAAATGAAAAAGAATCGGAGCGCTTCGATGCTCTATCTGATTACACTACAAATTTATCGTTCGAGTCTTTAGCTTACGAAAAACCAATCATGGCCAATGACTCTATATTCAGAATTAAACGAGAGCGCTGGCATGAATCATTGAGCAAAGATATCTATATGGATGAGGCTTTAAATGTATTGACAGATTTGAATAAACTGCCAAAGCTCGACAAGCTATCGGCAGCTAAGAATTAAGTTCACAAAATTATGCAGGGGTTAACGGCATTGGCGATCCACAAATTTAAACGAAGTTATTTGGGGGTTGGTAGTATTTGCTTTATTGCTAGCGTAGGATTGGTTTCAATTTTTGCTTATGTGTTGTCTCCAGACCGTAGTCAGTATGCTAATCAAATGCATCTCAGTATTCATTCAAAACCACCAGGGTTTCATGTTCAAATGTTGGTGCAGCCTAATGCGTTCAAAGAACGTCAAAATAAATTAGATCGTCTTTTTTTTGGTTCTAAATTTCCTGATGTTGAATTGCCTATTTCTTCGTATAGAATAGAATCCGATAAACTAATCTATACACCATTTGAAGCCAAAGATTTTGAAGGTATTGAAAACGTTGTTGATTATGCAACGACGCCAAAGCCCTACATAGTAGACAAAACCTTTTATTTGGGGACAGATAATTACGGTAGAGATGTTCTTAGCCGCGTTTTGGTTGGTTCAAGAATCTCCTTTTTTATTGGATTCATAGCCGTTTTTATTTCATTAATTATCGGAATTTTTTTGGGGAGTCTTTCAGGATATTTCGGGGGTAAGATAGACGATTTTGTTATGTTTTTGATTAACGTGGCTTGGTCTATACCTACACTTTTGTTGGTTATTGCCATAACATTGGCTTTGGGGAAAGGGTATTGGCAAGTTTTTATTGCTGTAGGTCTGACAATGTGGGTGGAAGTGGCTAGAGTTGTTCGTGGTGAAGTAATGAGCGTCAAAGAACAACAATATATCACAGCGGCTCGTGCGTTAGGTATGACAGATTTCAGAATAATTCTAAGACATATTTTGCCAAACGTTATGGCTCCAGTTATTGTTATTTCTGCAGCCAATTTTGCTGCGGCAATTCTCATCGAAAGTGGATTAAGCTTCTTGGGTATTGGTGCTCAGCCACCTATGGCAAGTTGGGGTGCTATGATTAAAAATCATTACAATGCTATTGTCTTAGGACAGCCTTATTTGGCAATCATTCCTGGGCTTTGCATTATGGCCCTTGTCATGGCATTTATGCTGATGGGTAATACGCTTCGGGAAGCGTTGGATGTTAAGGCTTCAAATTAATCATTCACTTCAGGAGGATATTTTGTTAGTATCGAACTTGTGAATTTTTTGATGCGCTCTTCTTTTTTGTCTATCCTAGTACTTAAGTAGCCTTCGCCAACTCCTTGCCACACGAGTTCTTTGTTTTTTGCATCAATTAAATCGATAAAAAGTGTACCATTGGTTGTGGTGGATACATTCACTTGATTAGCGCCCATCATCAAGGGGTTCCAGCCCCATCCCCAGCCCCAACCGAACATTCCAATGTTTTGGTTGTATACATTCACTTCTTGCTGCTCTTTGGTGAATATATTTACTAATAAGTCAGGTGTTTTTGATTTTGTAAACCCTTTGGCGAGAAGTTCTGATTCGATTGCGCGTAAGATTCTACGTTTGTCTAGATCGCTAACTTTTGCTTTATCTATGCCCTCTTTGAAAAATCCAAATGTTTTGTAGGAGGAGAAGTTTACAGAACGGTCATAGTCTGCCGCAACACGAACAGAATCACAGGACGTCATAGTCAAAAGTAATATTGTAATTGGCAAAATGTATTGTTTCATAATAAAAAAATTTAATTCGTTACATCTGATTCAGAAGATTCTCATCTACGCTGTTAGGGAGGGTAACTTTAAGTTTAGGCTCTTGCTTCATAGCTCTTTTTATGGCAAAAGCAGCACCTTTATTTTGCGCCCAATTTCGTCTAGAAATTCCATTATTGACATCCCAAAATAACATTGACTTTAGACGTTCTTCACTGTCTAACGAACCATCAAGAACCATACCAAACCCCCCATTTATCACTTCACCCCAGCCAACACCGCCACCATTGTGAATGCTGACCCAGGTGGCACCTCTAAAACTATCACCAATAACATTTTGAATAGCCATGTCGGCTGTAAATTTTGATCCATCGTAAATATTGCTGGTTTCTCTGTATGGAGAGTCCGTTCCTGAAACATCATGATGATCTCGACCTAAAATAATACTACCAATTTCTCCATTGGCAATAGCGGCATTGAATGCAGAGGCAATTTTCATTCTTCCTTCTGCATCAGCGTAGAGAATACGCGCTTGAGACCCTACAACTAATTTATTGTCTTGAGCTCCTTTAATCCACTTAATATTGTCTTTTAGTTGCTGTTGAATTTCTGCGGGTGCAGTTGTGCTAATTTCCTCTAAAATAGTACAAGCGATAATATCTGTTTTGGCAAGATCTTTCTCAGATCCACTAGCACATACCCAGCGAAATGGCCCAAACCCATAGTCAAAACACATAGGACCCATAATATCTTGGACATAGCTCGGATAAACAAAATCTTGGCCATTTTCTCTCAGGACATCTGCTCCCGCTCTTGATGCCTCGAGTAAAAAAGCATTTCCATAGTCAAAGAAATAGGTTCCTAGGGCACTGTGTTTTTTAATGATTTTTGCATGCCGTATCAAACTTTCTTGAACAATTTCTTTGAATTTATTCGGTTGATTACACATCATTTCATTGGCCTTTTCTACCGAGAGCCCCATAGGGTAATATCCTCCTGCCCAAGGATTGTGAAGTGAGGTTTGATCACTTCCTAGTTCAATATAAATATTAGCTTCATAAAAAGCTTCCCATACTTCAACCACATTTCCTTGATAAGCAATAGAAACCACTTCCTTTTGATTTTTGGCAAGTCGGGCACGCTTTACAAGCTCATCTATATTGTCAATAACTTCATCGACCCAACCTTGAGCGTGTCTTGTTTGTGTGGCTTTCGGGTTAACTTCCGCGCAAACGGTAATACAACCAGCAATATTTCCGGCCTTAGGTTGTGCACCACTCATACCTCCTAAACCTGCTGTAAGAAAAATATGTCCATTAGGTAATTTATTTATTTTTCTAAATGCATTCAAAATAGTAATCGTAGTACCGTGCACAATTCCCTGTGGGCCGATGTACATATAGCTACCAGCAGTCATTTGTCCAAATTGAGTAACTCCTAAGGCATTAAATTTCTCCCAATCATCAGGTTTAGAGTAATTGGGAATCATCATTCCATTAGTCACCACAACTCTAGGTGCACCTTGGTGTGATGGGAAAAGTCCCATTGGATGCCCAGAATACATGACTAGTGTTTGTTCGTTGCTCATCTCAGACAAATACTTCATGGTTAGTCGGTATTGTGCCCAATTTGAAAACACAGCTCCATTACCTCCGTATGTAATCAATTCGTCAGGGTGTTGTGCAACGGCATCGTCCAAATTATTTTGAATCATCAGCATGATGGCTGCGGCTTGTTTGCTCTTGGCAGGATATCTATCTATCGGTCGTGCATATATTTTGTGTTCTGGACGAAAGCGATACATGTATATGCGGCCATATTCGTCTAGTTCATTTTTGAATTCTCTAATAAGGTCGGGATGGAGTTTTTTATCGAAATAGCGCAAAGCATTTCTAAGCGCTAATTTTTGTTCTTCATCATTGAGAATTGCTTTACGTTTAGGGGCATGATTACGTGTTGGATCTAGAGGTTTTGACCTAGGCAGTTCGCTGGGGATTCCTTCAAAAATTTCATCTTCAAAAGTTTTTGTTTGTTGCTTCATGACCATTACTTTTCTGTTTTTATGGAGGTGTTAAATCCGTATGGACAATGCCTGCAATTGCTTTGACAGCAATATCCACGTTTCAAATGATACTGTTCCGTAAAACAGCGGTAACCCTCTGTAGTCATGTAAAAGTCACCGTCTTCTATGGGGATTTTTCTGTTCATTCTTAACAAATATAGTGTAATTTTCAATTAATGTCTTCTTATTTTCATTGTCTGAAATAGAGGGAGCCGCAGTTTTAAAACACATCAAAGATTTAGTATTTTTACACTTTGAAGAACAACAATTTCATTGATGCTTGATATTCAACAGCTACAAAATATAAAATTAACTTCTCAACTCTGGTTAAAGCCAGAATATGAAATTCATCCTGAAGTTTCTGGAAATAAGTTCAGGAAATTAAAATATAACCTAGAGGCAGCTGTTCGAGAAGGTTTTGAAGGGGTTTTAACTTTTGGAGGTGCATTTTCTAATCACATAGCAGCAACCGCTGCAGCCGGAAAGCTGCTCGATATTTCAACGGTTGGTATTATTCGCGGTGAGGAATTGGCTAAAGATATCGATTTAAATCCAACCCTTTCTTATGCTAAAGCTTCTGGAATGGATTTAGAATTCATCAGTCGAGCCGCATACCGCAACAAAAATGAAGTTTCTTTTCTAAAAAGTTTAAATATTAAATACCCTAATTTCTATATTATTCCAGAAGGAGGGACTAATGCTAAGGCTGTACGTGGCTGTTCGGAAATTTTAACAGAACAGGATCGAGATTTTGATGTTATTTGTTGTGCTGTAGGAACAGGAGGTACCATTTCAGGCCTGATTAACTCAAGTCTTCCTCATCAAAAAATAATTGGATTTCCAGCCTTGAAAGGTGCATTTTTAAATGAAGATATTCGTAAATTTGCACAGCATTCTAACTGGGAGTTGTGTTCTGATTATAGTTTTGGTGGGTATGCAAAAGTCAATCAGGAATTGATTCAATTCATTAATCAGTTTAAAAATGACTTTGTAATTCCTTTAGACCCTGTGTACACAGCCAAAATGATGTTTGGTATTGACGATTTAGTTAAAAAAGGATTTTTTTCAAGATCTACCAAGATTTTAGCCATTCATACAGGAGGCTTACAGGGAATAAGTGGAATGAACGATTATTTGAAAAAAAATAATTTAGAATTAATTATATGAGGCAAGTAATAATATTAGTTGTACTAGGAACTTTTCTATCGAGTTGTGGAGCTCGAAAGAAAACAAATCGTACTCAAAAGACCAAGGTAAATGTCAATATTCCTTCAATTGCGACTCCGGATGCGCCACCAATTATTTTAACCCCTACTTATAACTCTACAGAAGATTATATTGCTTTTTTTAAGGCTGTTGCCATTCATGAAATGAAACTTTATGGTATTCCTGCTAGTATCACATTAGCTCAAGGGATTTTAGAATCTGGCTCCGGTAAAGGTCGTTTAGCGCGGCAAGCTAATAATCATTTTGGAATCAAATGTCACGATTGGACAGGTCCCCGCATTTACCACGATGATGATCGAGCTCAAGAATGTTTTAGAAAATATAATGATCCAAGTCAATCGTATAGAGATCATTCCTTGTTTTTAGCAAAAAGAAAACGCTATGCCGATTTGTTTAAACACAAAATAACCGATTACAAAGCATGGGCTAGAGGCCTAAAAAAGGCGGGTTATGCTACTGATCCACAGTACCCTAAAAAACTGATTAGTCTAATAGAACGCTACAAATTGTACCGTTATGATATTTTTGACAAGAATAAGAAAAATAAAAAGGAACGAGACCACACTTTACAGACTCACAGGGTTCAAAAAGGAGACACCTTGTACTCAATAGCTAAGCGTTACAACACGACAGTAGAGCGCATAAAGTCTTCCAATAATCTTAATTCTAATACATTAGATATCGGTCAAACACTTGTAATTAGATCAAATTAAATCTTATGAAGTACCAACGCAGTAGTCAATTATTCAAAGAAGCCAGTGCCGTCATTCCTGGTGGTGTAAATTCTCCAGTACGGGCATTTAAAGCAGTTGGTGGGACTCCAATTTTTGTCAAAAAAGCTGAGGGTGCTTACATATTCGACGAAGATGGAAATCGCTTAATTGATTTTATTAATTCTTGGGGTCCTATGATTTTAGGTCATGCATTTAAGCCCGTTGTTAACGCTGTGGTAGATAAAGCAAAAAAAGGAACTTCTTTTGGTATGCCTACTGAAATCGAAACCAAAATTGCTGCTTTAGCTATTTCTATGGTTCCTAATGTGGATAAAATCAGATTTGTCAACTCAGGCACTGAGGCATGTATGAGTGCAGTTCGTTTAGCAAGAGGATACACTGGAAAAGAAAAAATAATAAAATTTGCAGGCTGTTACCATGGGCATTCAGATTCCTTTTTGATTCAAGCGGGTAGTGGTGCTGTAACATTTGGTAGCCCCAATAGTCCTGGAGTTACAAAAGGGACAGCAAAAGATACTTTATTGGCTCCCTTTAATAATTTGAATGCTGTAAAACATATTTTTGAATCTAACCCGAACCAAATTGCTGCCATTATTGTAGAGCCAGTGGCGGGTAATATGGGTTGTATTCCACCTGCTGAAGGTTTTTTACAAGGGCTTCGCACATTGTGCGATGAATATAAAGCAACACTTATTTTTGATGAGGTCATGACGGGTTTTCGATTGGCAAAAGGAGGTGTTCAAGAGCTTTACGGAATAAAAGCGGATCTTATTTGTTTTGGCAAAGTTATTGGTGGTGGGTTACCTGTAGGTGCATTTGCAGCTTCTAAAGAAATTATGTCTTTTTTAGCTCCCGAGGGTCCTGTTTATCAAGCAGGAACACTTAGTGGAAATCCTTTGGCCATGGCTGCTGGTTATGCACTTTTGGAGGTGCTGAATAAAGATGCTGAGGTTTACGATCGATTGGCAGAAAAAACAGCCTATTTGCACCAAGGGATATCAAAAGCTCTAAAAAGACATAACATTACGCATACCATTAATCGTGTTGGTTCTATGATTTCTGTTCATTTTACAGAGAATCCTGTGGTTGATTTTGAATCCGCAGCTCATGGAAATAATGATCAATTTAAAAAGTTTTTCCACGGAATGTTAGATGCGGGCGTGTACATCGCACCAAGTGCTTTTGAGAGTTGGTTCATTACTGATGCATTGACTTATGATGATTTGGACTTTACTATTGCAGCAGTTGAATCTGTAGCGAGTAACTTGTAAGTGCTTAAATAACTTCTTTTTCTAAAGCAATATAATGTGTCGTTTCTTTATTACTATACAACGGATAGATAGAAACTTCACAGTTGTAAGCTGTTTTATTTTTTCGGTAATTTACTAAAGTAGATCGGAAGGGCTCCCCTTTTTTTAAATTATGAGCAATTTCTGAAATTGCTTTTTTAAAAGTCCGCTTTCCCTGTAAAAAGCGTGGTGATTGACCCAAAGTATCTTTTTTGGAATACCCAGTCATAGTTGTAAAACCCTCGTTTACCCAGATTATATTTTGACTTTGATCTGTTAGAACGATAGCTTCAAAATCATTTGATTTAAAAATCGAGTTTAGATTATTTTCCCAGCCGTGGCGTTTGGCATACGCCTTGATTTTTCTTATATCCATTGCTCTTTTTGCCCTATTCAACTGTATGAAATAACGTTCGCTAAATACATCCCAGCTAATTAATGGTAAGGTTTTTAAATGGTTGTCTAAAACTGAGTTTTTATTGGATAATTCAGTAGTGTTTTCATTTCCTGAAAGATATAAATCCAGGCACATCATTTTGTTTAGGTTTTGTTTCATGATTTTAGGTTAAGTATTTAAAAAAAAATCACGTTGCTGAAATAAATACCAGAAACGTTTTTGTAATTTAACAAACTGTATTTTTTGGTATGGAAGATTAGATTTGGGATCTATTCTCATTCAAATAAATAAAAAAAAGCGGTTGCTTGCTTCAACCGCTTTGTAAATTATGAGACAATCTAAGTTTATATCTTTGAAGACTTGACTGTTTTGATGATTCGTGCTGCAATTTTGTATGGATCTCCATTAGAAGCAGGACGTCTGTCTTCTAACCATCCTTTCCATCCCTTTTCTACAGTAATGATTGGAATTCTTATTGACGCACCACGGTCTGAAATACCGTAAGAGAAATCATTAATTGAAGCCGTTTCATGTAATCCAGTCAAACGTTGGTCGTTAAATTCTCCATAAACAGCAATATGTTCTTTAACAACAGGTCTGAATGACTCACAAATTTTCTCATAGACTTCTTGAGATCCACATGTTCTTAAGGTTGTGTTTGAAAAGTTTGCGTGCATTCCAGAACCATTCCAATCCATATCTTTACCTAAAGGTTTTGGATGGTAGTCAATATAGTATCCGTATTTCTCAGTAAGACGATCGAGAATGTAGCGTGCTACCCAAATCTCATCACCTGCTTTTTGCGCCCCTTTGGCAAACAATTGGAATTCCCATTGTCCTGAAGCAACTTCTTGATTGATGCCTTCAAAGTTCAATCCAGCATCGATACATAGATTTGCATGCTCTTCAACAAGTTCTCTGCCGTGAGTATTTTTTCCGCCCACAGAGCAGTAGTACATTCCTTGAGGTGCAGGATAACCACCTACAGGGAAACCTAGAGGAAGTTGTGTTTTGGTATCCATTATGAAATATTCTTGTTCAAATCCAAACCAGAAATCATCATCTTCATCATCAATTGTCGCTCTTCCATTGGATTCATGTGGCGTACCATCTGCGTTTAGCACTTCAGTCATGACCAAATATCCATCTCTTCTGGCTGGATCTGGATAGATAGCTACAGGTTTAAGTAAACAGTCAGAAGAACCACCTTCTGCTTGTCTCGTCGATGATCCATCAAAAGACCAAATAGGGCAATCTTCTAATTTCCCACTAAAATTCTCTTCAACTTTGGTTTTGCTTCTCATGTTCTGAGTTGGGAAGTAACCATCTAACCAAATGTATTCTAATTTTGATTTTGACATAATTATACGTTTAACTTTAATTAAAAAAATTCTTGCACAAATATATTAATTAGCTATTTTGGTCATGTAAAATAAGGGTTCAATTTATTAACATATATGCTTTTTTTATGTATACCCTATTTTTTTTGGGGTATATCCAAAAAATCAATAATTTTTAGTTCTTTTATTGTTTAAATTGTTAATAAAAATTCGAACCTGAAGCTTTTTTTTATGCCAATACAGTTAATTTTGTGTAGAATTTAAATCCTTTTATTATGTCAACCCTACGATTTCATGCATTGAAAACCTCAATGAATAGAGCTACTGTTTCTGTTCAAGAGAATTCCAAACGGTCCGAAGTTTTTGGATCCAATGTCTTTGGTATATCAGCTATGCGCAGTTCATTGCCTAAAGCTACATTTAAGAATTTATCTACAGCAATAGAAAAAAATCAAACCATAAGTCGTGATATTGCCGATCAGATCGCTTCAGCCATGAAAGAATGGGCCATGACCAAAGGGGTTACTCATTACACTCATTGGTTTCAACCGCTTACTGGAGCAACTGCTGAAAAACATGATGCTTTTTTTGAAACCATCGGTCCTGATGACTCGATAGAACAATTTGAAGGAAATCAGTTGGTTCAACAAGAACCCGACGCCTCTTCATTTCCTAATGGCGGAATTAGAAATACTTTTGAAGCTCGTGGATATACAGCATGGGATCCCACCTCTCCAGCATTTATTTTTGGTACAACCTTATGTATTCCAACGGTCTTTGTTGCTTACACCGGAGAAGCACTGGATTTTAAAACCCCACTTTTACGGGCCCTTCATGCTGTAGATAATGCTGCTACTTCTGTAGCACGTTTTTTTGATAAAAATGTAAAAAAAGTATCTGCCTCCTTAGGTTGGGAACAGGAATATTTTTTAATTGATAAATCTTTAGCTGCTGCACGTCCTGATTTGGAATTAACTGGGCGGACCTTACTCGGCCATTCTCCGGCGAAAGGTCAGCAGCTTGATGATCATTACTTTGGGACCATACCCAACCGTGCTCTTAACTTTATGAGAGACCTAGAAAAAGAGTCCATTCTTTTGGGTATCCCTGTAAAAACACGCCATAATGAAGTTGCGCCAAATCAGTTCGAACTAGCACCTATCTATGAAGAAGCTAATCTCGCTGTCGATCACAATTCGCTAGTAATGGATCTTATGAAAAAATTGGCCGATCGTCATCATTTTAAAGTTTTGTTTCATGAAAAACCTTTTGCTGGTGTCAATGGTTCTGGAAAGCATAACAATTGGAGTTTAAGTACGGACACAGGCATAAACCTTTTAGCGCCAGGTAAAACCCCAATGAGTAATTTACAATTTTTATCATTTTTCATTAATACTATTAAAGCCGTATGTGATAATGAAGAACTGTTACGTGCTTCAATAGCTTCTGCAAGTAATGACCACAGGTTGGGCGCTAATGAAGCCCCACCAGCTATAATGTCTGTATTTATTGGGGCGCAGCTAACAAAAGTATTAGGTGAATTAGAAGGAGTGACGAAAGGAAAATTATCTCCAAAAGAAAAAACAGATTTAAAACTTAATGTTGTTGGTAAAATTCCAGAAATACTTTTGGACAACACCGATAGAAACCGAACTTCTCCATTTGCTTTTACTGGCAATAAGTTTGAATTTCGCGCTGTTGGCTCAACAGCCAATTGTGCCAATCCTATGACGGTACTTAATACTATAGTCGCGAAGCAGCTTATCGACTTTAAGGCTGAAGCTGATGTTTTGATTGACAAAAAAGGACTCAAAAAAGATGAAGCTATTTTTAATGTATTGCGCGAATACATCAAAACTTCTAAAGCTATTTTATTTGAGGGTAATGGTTATGGGGATGAATGGCAAAAAGAAGCAAAAAAACGCGGTTTAAGTAATAATAAAAACACACCGCAAGCTTTGAAAATTAAGATCGCGCCAAAGACTGTCGCCTTGTATGAAAGTCTAGGTGTCATGAACAAAACTGAAATCGAGGCCCGTTACGAAATTGAAGTTGAAGATTACATTAATAGAATCCAAATTGAAGGTAGAGTGCTTGGCGATGTGGCTCGTAATCATATCATTCCAACTGCTGTAAAATATCAAAATATACTCATCAGTAATGTTCGAGGATTAAAGGATATTTATGGAAA
>JAQCJC010000113.1 GCA_027593245.1 Bacteroidota bacterium
CATCATATATTATGCTGCTCCTAAACAAAAGAAAAAACTAAACAGCTTGGATGAGCTTGATCCAGAAATGAAAAAAACCTTTGATAAGCTAGGTATCTCCATAGACGAACAAAAAAAATTAGCAGGAGTAGCCGTAGATTTTGTAATGGACAGTGTATCTGTAGCCACAAGTTTTAAAGAAAAATTAGGCGAATTGGGCATCATTTTTTGTTCCATTAGCGAAGCGGGAAAAGAACACCCTAATTTAGTCAAAAAATATTTAGGCACGGTAGTTCCTACCACTGATAATTTCTTTTCAGCACTTAATTCAGCTGTATTCACTGATGGCTCTTTTTGTTACATTCCAAAAGGTATAAAGTGTCCTATGGAGTTATCTACTTATTTCAGAATTAATCAAGCGGGAACTGGGCAATTTGAAAGAACACTTCTCATTGCAGACCAAGGCAGTTATGTGAGTTATTTAGAAGGATGTACGGCCCCTATGAGAGATGAAAACCAATTACATGCCGCAGTAGTTGAGCTCATTGCAATGGACGATGCAGAAATCAAATACTCAACTGTACAAAACTGGTATCCTGGAGACGCTAAAGGTGTTGGCGGAGTATTCAACTTTGTCACCAAAAGAGGAATTTGTCATCAACGTTCTAAAATTTCTTGGACACAAGTTGAAACAGGCTCTGCCGTAACTTGGAAATATCCTTCCTGTATATTAAAAGGTGACCATTCTATAGGTGAATTTTATTCGGTCGCAGTTACCAATAACTTTCAGCAAGCCGACACGGGCACCAAAATGATTCATTTAGGAAAAAACACCAAAAGCACCATCATATCGAAAGGAATTTGTGCGGGGAATAGTGAAGGAAGCTATAGAGGCCTAGTTAAAATTCAAAAGACAGCCGAAAACGCTAGAAATTTCTCACAATGTGACTCATTACTTATGGGCGACAAATGTGGCTCACACACTTTTCCTTATATTGAAGTAAAAAATAAATCAGCCAAAATTGAACACGAAGCCACCACTTCCAAAATTGGTGAAGATCAAATTTTTTACTGTAACCAAAGGGGAATAGGAACTGAAGAAGCTATTGCACTTATTGTAAATGGCTACTGTAAAGAAGTGCTCAATCAACTCCCTATGGAGTTTGCAGTAGAAGCTCAAAAACTTCTTGCAATAAGCTTAGAAGGAAGTGTAGGATAAACCGTAAACTATGTTAACAGTAAACAACTTAAAAGCCTCAATAGAAGGCAATAAAATTTTAAATGGTATCAACCTCAACATAAATGCTGGTGAAGTACACGCTATAATGGGGCCTAATGGTTCAGGAAAAAGCACACTTTCATCGGTTATTGCAGGACGAGAGGAATACGAAATTGATGAAGGTAGCATATTTTTTGAAGGACAAAGTATTATGGACCTATCTCCCGAAGAGCGTGCACACAAAGGAATCTTCTTATCATTTCAATATCCAATTGAAATTCCAGGCGTATCTGTGTCAAATTTCATAAAAACATCACTCAACGAAAGCAGAAAAGCACAAGGATTGGAAGTCTTGCCTGCTGCAGAATTGCTTAAGCTTATGAGAGATAAAATGACTCTTTTAGAAATCAAAAAAGGATTTCTTAGTCGATCATTAAATCAAGGATTTTCAGGAGGAGAAAAAAAGAGAAACGAAATTTTTCAAATGGCAATGTTAGAACCCAAATTAGCAATTTTAGACGAAACCGATTCAGGACTAGATATTGATGCTCTAAGGATTGTTGCTAATGGCGTAAATAAACTAAAATCTAAACATAATGCCACTTTGGTCATCACCCATTATCAGAGACTTTTAGACTATATCATTCCTGACTTTGTTCATGTACTTTACGATGGGCGCATTGTAAAATCTGGATCTAAAGAATTGGCTTTGGAGTTAGAAGAAAAAGGATATGACTGGATCATTAAAGAAACCCAAACATTGTGAATTTAAAAGACAAACTCATACAATCTTTTAAGCACCAACAAAGTGAGCTTTCCTTTCAAGAACAAAGAAAAGAACACATGAAACGATTGGAAGAAATGGGCTTTCCTACCATAAAAAACGAAGAATGGAAATACACCAATTTGTTACCCATTATTAAAAACGATTACCAACTTTCTATCAAACAAAGCACAGTAACAAAAAACCAATTAAACCAATATATTTTAACAGATACCGAAACCTATTTAATGGTATTTGTAAATGGTCAATTCTCTGACGCTTTATCAAATATTAATTCTCAAGAAATCATTATATGCTCTCTTAAAAAAGCTGAAAAACAACATCCCGAATTGATAAAAAAATATTGGGGAAAATGCTTACCAGAAAACCCCGATAGTTTAGTCTCATTAAACACAGCCCTATCTCAAGACGGCACTTTTATTTACGTTCCAAAAAATATTATTGTCGATAAGCCTATACAAATCGTATATTTAACAAATGACGTTTCTCAAGATCTTTTTCTTCAAACAAGAAATCTTGTTGTGGCTCAAGACAACTCTCAATTACAAATTACCGAAAGACATCAAAATATCGATCATAAAGAAGTGTTTACCAACACTTTAACAGAAATATATGCACACGACAATGCCGTTATCGATTTTTATAAAATACAAAACGATAAACAATGCTGTTCTTTAATAGACAATACTTGGGTAAAACAGGGCAAAAACACTTATTGCACAGTAGATACCTTTAGTTTTGGCGGTAAATTTATTCGCAATAACCTTAACTTTATTTTAGAAGGACAACATTCTGAAAGCAATATGCGTGGCATTACTCTTATTGGCAAGCATCAGTTAGTTGATCATCACACCCTTGTAGATCATGCTGTACCACACTGCCAAAGCAACGAACTTTATAAAGGTATTTTTGACGACAATGCAAAAGGCATTTTCAACGGAAAGGTAATGGTTCGTCCTGATGCACAAAAAACAAATGCCTTTCAGTCTAATAACAATTTATTACTCACCGATTCAGCATCTATTGACACTAAACCACAACTAGAAATATATGCCGATGATGTCGCCTGTAGCCATGGGTGCACCGTAGGGCAATTAGATGACGAAGCCTTGTTTTACCTTCGTTCAAGGGGTATTCCATTCAAAGAAGCACAAGCAATGCTAATGTATGCTTTTGCTAATGACGTACTAACAAATGTCAAAATTCCCGAACTAAAAGTAAAAATCAATAAAATTATTGCTGAAAAATTAGGCGTAACGATCACAATAGAAGGATAATGATGGATTTGAGCAACATAAGCCAAGAGTTTCCCACCCTTCATCAAAAAGTGAACGGTCACAAGCTAGTATATCTAGATAATGGTGCCACCACTCACAAACCCCAAGCTGTAATAGAAGCTATTAATCATTATTACAAAAAAAATAATTCAAATATCCATAGAGGTGTACACTACCTTAGTCAACAAGCTACAGATGCCTATGAAGCCTCTCGCTTAACACTACAAAAGCACCTCAATGCTAAAAAGACTCATCAAATCATATTTACAAAAGGAGTTACCGAAGCCATCAATTTAGTAGCTCATGGATTTGGAACATTACTACAAAAAGAAGACGAAATACTCGTTTCAGCACTTGAGCACCATTCCAATATTGTGCCTTGGCAAATGGCATGTCAGAGTAGTGCCGCCAAACTAAAAGTAATTCCTATGGATCATAGAGGTGTTTTAGATTTAGAAGCCTACAAAACACTGCTATCTAATAAAACTAAAGTTGTTGCTATAAACCATATTTCCAACAGTTTAGGAACCATCAACCCTGTTAAGCAAATGATACAGTGGGCTCATGATGTAGGAGCAGCAGTCTTGATAGATGGAGCACAAGCTGGTCCGCATTGCCAAATTGATGTTCAAGATTTGGATGCAGATTTTTATTGCCTTTCAGGACATAAGATGTATGGACCAACAGGAGTAGGCCTGTTATACGGAAAAGAAAAATGGCTCAAAAAGCTCCCCCCATACCAAGGAGGTGGTGAAATGATTGCCACAGTCAGTTTTGAAAAAACAACATATGCCG
>JAQCJC010000114.1 GCA_027593245.1 Bacteroidota bacterium
TATTTTATTAAAACAATAATATTTAAATAAAAGAAGCTGAAAAAAAATTTAATTTTACAGTAGGACAATCTATTACAGATGCATAATAGAACGTATTTAAACTTCAATTCAGCCTTCTACAAAAAGGCTTTAGAGATCAGCTATCTTTCAAAGAAGATTTCCGATTATCTAAATGCTGATTTGTCAGCGCTTTCAGATGATGGAACAGAAAATCCGAATATTTATTTTTCTGGTGACATCATTCAACAATCTGTATCATTATCATCAGAGGTTTTAAAAGCACAACAAACAACTAAAGCCTCACAAAAATACGTTCACGCGCATACGTTGGAGTGGCTGACTTATCGAATGACTCAAAGCTGTAAACGCTTATCCAAATGCAATAGTGATGGCAGAGATTTTGTTTTAATTTTAAAAAAAGAAATAAAGAAGTTTAAAAAACTTCAAAAACAATGGATACTAAGCTTATAAGCAACTCATTTTAAATGAGATAGAATGGCATTCATTTTTTGTTGTAATTCCTTAGCATTTTGCGCGGCTTGCTCAGCAAAATCTAATCCATTGGAAGTATAAATAATCCCTCTAGACGAATTTACTAGCAAGCCAATATTAGAAGTGAGTCCAAATTTACACACTTCTTCTAAACTTCCTCCTTGGGCACCAACGCCAGGCACCAACAAAAAGCTGTCGGGAACAATTTTTCGAATGGATTTAAAATATTCTGCCTTTGTAGCACCAACAACGTACATCAAGTTTTTGGCATTTATCCATGTTCTGGAAGTTTCTATAACCGACTGATATAATGGCTTATCATCTTTACTTAGAGTTTGGAAATCATGCGCGCCAGAATTTGAAGTCAATGCCAACAGAATAGTATGTTTATCTTCAAATTTCAAGAAAGGTTCTATTGAATCCTTACCCATATAAGGCGCTGCTGTAATACTATCGAATCCTAAATCTTCAAAAAATGCTTTAGCATACATGTGGCTTGTATTTCCAATGTCTCCGCGCTTTGCATCGGCTATTGTGAAGATTTCAGGGTAATCAGTGTTTAAATAATCAATGGTCAAACTCAAAGCTTCCCATCCTTCTTCTCCATAGGCTTCATAGAACGCAATATTTGGCTTGTACGCTACACAAAGTTGCTGCGTAGCTTGAATAATGGCTTTATTAAATTCAAAAATTGGTGACGAAAAACCTAAAAGGTGTGTTGGGATTTTAGACTTGTCAACATCTAACCCAATACATAAAAAAGAACGTTTTCTTTTAATTTCTGAAATTAGTTTGTTGGTATTCATTAGAATTATATTAAATCTGAATCAGCCTTAAGTTTCTCAGTGTTTTCTGCTAGCATTAGCTCATCTATAATTTTTTGCACATCGCCATTGATAATATTAGAGAGATCATACAAGGTCAATCCAATTCTATGGTCTGTGACACGCCCTTGAGGATAATTATAAGTTCTTATTTTTGCGCTACGGTCTCCAGAGGATACCATACTTTTTCGCTTCTCAGAATCAGCAGCTTGTTTTTTAGTCAATTCCATCTCATATAGTCTGGAACGCAGAACTTTGAGGGCTTTTTCTAAGTTTTTATGCGATGATTTTTGGTCTTGACAACTGACAATCATTCCTGTAGGCTCGTGATGTAGCTTAATGGCAGAATAAGTTGTGTTGACCGATTGCCCACCGGGTCCAGTTGAAGTTGTGCGCTCTATACGCACTTCTGCCATATCCAATTCGACATCAAACTCTTCGGCCTCGGGCAGTACAATTACCGATGCAGCACTTGTATGCACACGACCTTGTGTTTCGGTCTGAGGAACCCGTTGAACTCTGTGTACTCCTGCCTCGAATTTCATAGTTCCGTAAACATCGGCTCCTGAAACTTCAAATATGATTTCTTTATAACCTCCTGAGGTCCCTTCATTAAAGTCCACAACATCAACTTTCCAGCCTTTAGACTCGCAATATTTTGTATACATTCTATGCAGGTCTCCGGCAAAAATACTGGCTTCATCTCCTCCAGAACCTGCACGTACCTCTACAACAACATTTTTGGCATCTTCAGGGTCTTTAGGGATTAAAAGAAACCGAATTTCATCTTCAATTTCGGGTAATTTTTCTTTAGCCTCTTCGATTTGCATTTTTGCCATTTCCACCATTTCAGAATCACTGCCATCGGCTAGGATTTCCTGAGCTTCATTGATGTTTGACGTAAGCTCTTCATAGATTTTTCCACGCTCTAGAATTTTCTTTAGGTCTTTATATTCCTTATTAATTTGAACATAACGCTTTTGATCGGAAATAATATCTGGTTGAATAATAAGATCGCTCACCTCGTCGAAGCGTTGTCTTATGATTTGAATTCTTTCTAACATGGAATATAAATATTGAAACAAAAATACTACTTTAAGGCGAAATGAGCCTTAAAATCTAATATTCAAACGTACCGAAATCACTTTTAATAGTTAATTTTTTGGTTGTTGAAGCTTCAACACGACCTATAATTTGGGCATCAACATCAAATTTTGAGGCGATTTCTATAATATGCTCTACAATTTCTGGCTGCACATACAGCTCCATTCTATGACCACAGTTAAACACTTGATACATTTCTTTCCAATCTGTCTTGGATTGCTCCTGAATCAATTTAAATAGTGGAGGGATTGGAAACATATTGTCTTTTACAACGTGTAGTTCATCAATAAAATGAAGTATTTTTGTTTGAGCACCTCCACTACAATGAACCATACCATGAATGGACTCTAAGGCACAATTATCCAAAATAGATTTGATGATTGGAGCATATGTCCGTGTCGGAGAAAGCACTAATTTCCCAGCGTCAATAGGTGAATTTTCAACAGAATCAGTTAGTTGAACTTGTCCAGAGTAAACTAAATCTTTGGGTACTGCGGCATCAAAAGTTTCAGGGTATTTTTGAGCAAGATCCTTGTGAAAAACATCATGTCGGGCAGAAGTCAACCCATTACTACCCATACCGCCATTGTAATGGTTTTCGTAAGAAGCTTTCCCAAATGAAGCCAAACCAATAATAACATCTCCGGGACGAATATTAGCATTATCGATTACAGCGCTGCGCTTCATCCGAGCTGTAACAGTAGAATCTACAATTATAGTACGTACTAAATCTCCAACATCAGCTGTTTCACCACCCGTTGAATGTATTGTGACACCATGGCTTTTTAAGTCAGAAATCAACTCTTCAGTGCCGTTTATAATTGCGGAGATTACTTCACCAGGAATTAAGTTTTTATTGCGCCCAATTGTTGATGACAACATAATATCATCCGTTGCACCAACACAAAGCAAATCATCAATATTCATGATTAGGGCATCTTGAGCGATTCCTTTCCAAACAGATAGATCCCCGGTTTCTTTCCAATAAGCATAAGCTAGAGAACTTTTCGTACCAGCTCCATCGGCGTGCATCACCAAGCAATACGCTTCATCATGAGTTAGGTAGTCTGGAACAATTTTGCAAAATGCTTTAGGAAATAGACCCTTGTCAATGTTTTTTATAGCATTGTGAACATCTGTTTTCGACGCTGAAACACCGCGTTGCGCATAACGTTGACTAACCTCTTTTTCCATAGATTTTTATGAATTGCAAATGTAATACAGTATTTAATGTTTTGACATGAAATCGTCTAAAAAATTTTACATACTACCTAGTAAATAATAATTCTCTGTATTTTGGTAATGGCCAAAGCTCATCATCAATTAGCAATTCCAGTTTATCACAGCTGTAGCGAATATCATCAAAAAGTGGTTTTACTTTTGTGCAATACATTTCAGCTTTTTTAATAGAATCTGTAACAACATTGGCTTTCTTTCTTTCATTGATCATGGCCGTAACTTCAGAATTTATTGATTCAATATAGGTCGATATGTCTTTAATTAAAATCAATTGTTCACTGGCGTACTTTTTAAAGTCTTTTCCATAAATATCCAAAATGGCAGAATTATAACTGATGAGTATATTTTGATATTTTACAG
>JAQCJC010000023.1 GCA_027593245.1 Bacteroidota bacterium
TTCACACTGGGGCAAGTCTCCAAAGCTTCGTCAACAATTCCTTTTAAATCAATTGTTTTTTTACCCCGGTAGCTTCCATCGCTAGTGATGAGCAAACTACAATCGCAATCATTAATTCTAGTTGCTAAAGCAATAGATGAAAAACCTGCAAAGACCACAGAGTGTATCGCACCAATGCGGGCACAAGCCAATACTGAAACAGCCAATTCTGGAATCATGGGTAAATAAATACAGACCCGATCGCCTTTTTTTATTCCCCTGGATTTAAGAACATTAGCAAATTTATTTACACGCTCGTAAAGTTCTTTATAGCTGATGTGTTGTGAGCTTGAATTTGAGTCATTAGGTTCAAAAATAATGGCTGTTTTATTAGCATTAGTTTTAAGATGCCGATCGATACAATTTTCAGTGATATTTAGCTGCGCACCATCAAACCAACTAATTTTTGGAATTGAAAAATCGAAGTCTAAAACACTATTCCATGGCTTTTTCCATACAAAGTTTTCTTTAGCCAAATCACCCCAAAATTGTTTTGGATTATTTGCCGCTATTTTATAATTTTCTTGGTACAATTCGTTGTTCGTAATTGAAAAGTCTGCCATCTTTTTACCTGAAATTTCGCTTTTAGCTAATTTACAACTAACTTACAAAAAATAATCAACCAATTGACTAAGCATGAAAAAATTGAATATCATCAATTTTATTTTATTAATTGGGTCTTATTCTTGTACGAGCGGCGATTCTAATTCTCTTGATACTGTACCCACTCAAGTCGATATTTCTGCTTATATAAATATTAATTTAAATCAGCTTGAAAACTATTCTAATCAATCTATTCCAAACTACATAACTAAAGATAATACCCCTCAAAACAATCCAATTACTGATGAAGGTGCCACCTTAGGCCGCGTATTGTTTTATGATGATAATTTGTCTGCTACTAATACAGTTTCATGCGCCAGTTGTCATGTTCAAGAACATGCCTTTGGTGATTTGGCTCAACGAAGTCAAGGGATTAATGGTCAAACACCCAGACACTCAATGCGCCTAATAAATACACGCTTTTCTATGGAATCAAAGTTCTTTTGGGATGAGCGTGCCCTTTCACTTGAAGCACAAACAACAAACCCTATAAAAGACCATATCGAGATGGGTTTTAGTGGAGAAAATGGAGATATGGATTTTAATGATCTTTTGGTTAAATTACAAAATCTTCCTTACTATCCTGTCTTATTCTCAAATGCTTTCGGAAGTGAATTAATCAATGAAACACGAATACAAAACGCATTGTCTCAATTCGTTAGAAGCATTCAATCATTTGACAGCAAATATGACCAAGGTAGAGCATCAACATTTGATGACGTTCAGCCCTTTTCTAATTTTTCAAATCTAGAGAATCAAGGAAAAAATCTTTTTTTCCAGCCTCCGGTATTTAACCAGAATGGGGTGCGAATAAGTGGTGGAGTTGGTTGTGCTGGATATCATCAAGGTCCAGAATTTGATATTGATCCTAATACACTAAATAATGGTGTTATTGGTACTATTGATGGAGACCAATCTGACTTGACTATTACAAGATCCCCGACACTTAGAGATGTTGTCAAGCAAAATAATGAAAGTAATGGTGGTTTCATGCATATAGGTGTTTCTAATAACCTTATTACAGTTATTGAGCATTACAATCAAATCAGCTTGTTAGGAAATAATAATTTAGATCCTAGACTACGCCCAAATGGTCAAGGGCAAAACCTAAACTTATCTGAAAATGAGAAGTTGGCTTTGGTAGCATTCCTAAGAACGTTAAGTGGGTCAGATGTTTACACCAATAGTAAATGGAGCTCTCCTTTTGATTAGTTTTTTTATTTTTGATATCTAAATTTAGTTAATATTCTAGAATTTGAAAAGTTCCCGTTTATACTTTATTGATGCTGTTCGCGCCTTTGCAATTCTAATGATGCTTCAAGGCCACTTTATAGATACTTTGCTAGCAGCTGAATTTCGTGACCCCTCTAATGTAGCATTTCGTATATGGCAATATTTCAGAGGAATAACGGCCCCCACCTTCTTTACAATTTCAGGACTAATTTTTACTTATCTCCTGATGAAAGCTCGTGCTAAAGGGGATGTAAAAGAGCGGATAAAAAAAGGGGTTGTACGTGGTTTTATGCTGATCGGTATAGGTTATTTGTTGAGGATTCCTATTTTTAGATGGTTTACAGGAAAATTTGGCACTTATTTCATGGTCATAGATGTACTTCAGTGTATAGGGCTTTCCCTGTTACTTATTGTTCTATTTTACAAACTAGTTCGTCAGAATCATAGAATTTTTTCTATAGTAATGATTTTTATCGGGACTTTAATATTTGCCTTAGAACCTTTGTATAGAACATATTCAGCTACAAATATCCCGCTATTTTTCGCCAACTACATCACAAAAGCTAATGGATCGATTTTCACTATAATCCCATGGTTTGGATATATGGCTTACGGAGCATTTATTGCATTCCTTTTTCAACAATATTTAACACACCCAAAGTTTAAAAATAGTATTATCGTAGGGTTTTTGTCGATCGGTTTGTTTCTCGTCAATCGTTCTACTGCTTTATTACACTATATTTTTAAGTTTACACAAGTTCAACTCATTGATGATATCGCTAATTTTAATTATCTATTCATTAGACTTGGAAATGTTCTAGTAATTTTTGGAATTTTTTATGCCTTAGAACGTTTTTTAAAGCATCCGATAATTTTAAAAATTGGACAAAAAACACTTTCTATATATGTGATCCATTTTATTGTCTTGTATGGAAGTTTTACGGGGTGGGGACTCAACCGTATTCTAAGCAAAAAATTAGACCCAACTCAAGCTGTTTTTGGAGCACTAATATTCCTTGTACTAGTAAGTCTAATGGCGGTTTACAGGATAAAAGCTAATACTTACATTTATGCAAAGCTCAGAACAGCAGCACATAAAATTAGTGTTTTGATTTCAAAGAGAGGTATTTAAGCACATTGTGTTCTATTCGCGCATTGATATCTGTTAAATCACTTTTTTCAAAGTCATCTCCAGTGATATTTTCAAAGAGTTCTATGTATCTATTGCTCACCGTTTCAATATATTCATCACTCATAAAAGGAATGGTTTGACCCGTCAAGCCTTGAAAGTCATTTTTAATCAACCACTGACGAACAAACTCCTTTGATAATTGTTTTTGAGGCTCACCCTTCAATTGCCGCTCTTCATAACCATCTGCATAAAAATAACGAGATGAATCAGGTGTGTGTATTTCATCAATTAGAACAATTGTACCATCGGCTGTTTTTCCAAATTCATATTTAGTGTCAACTAAAATTAATCCCTGAGCGGCGGCAATTTCACTTCCTCGCTGAAACAATTTTCGCGTGTAATCTTCCAACACCCTGTAATCTTTTTCAGAAACAATACCTCGCGTCAAAATATCTTCACGAGAGATATCCTCATCATGATCCCCCATTTCAGCTTTGGTAGCTGGAGTAATAATCGGCGATTCAAAGGCATCATTTTCAATCATCCCATCAGGCATAGGCACACCACAAAGAATTCTCCTTCCAGCTTTATATTCTCTAGCAGCATGACCAGACATATAAGCACGAATCACCATTTCTACCTTAAAGGGAGTACATAAGTGGCCAACAGCAACATTCGGATCTGGTGTGGCCAATAACCAATTAGGCACCAAATCTTCTGTTGCTTTCATCATCTTGGTAGCTATCTGATTTAAAATTTGTCCTTTATAAGGAATACCCTTGGGCATAACTACATCAAATGCTGATAACCGATCTGTTGCAACCATAACCAACATATTGTTTTTGATTGTATATACCTCACGAACTTTCCCTTTGTATACGCTTTTTTGACCCGGGAAATTAAAGTTAGTTTCTGTAATCGTTTGATTCATAGGATTTATTAATCTCTGTTTTCAATATTTTTATAAGCCTCTATAACTTTTTTAACCAATTTATGACGGATGACATCTTTGTCATCCAAAAAGACCATTCCGACGCCTTTAATTTCTTTTAGTATCAATAACGCTTCTTTAAGGCCTGAAATGACACGTCGTGGCAAATCAATTTGTCCTGGATCACCTGTAAGTAAAAATTTAGCATTTTTACCCATTCGTGTTAAAAACATTTTCATTTGGGCATGAGTCGTATTTTGACCTTCATCCAATATTACAAATGCATGGTCCAAGGTACGTCCCCGCATAAAGGCTAAAGGGGCAATTTGAATGATTCCCTTTTCAATATAATTATCCAATTTCTCATGAGGAATCATATCCCGTAAAGCATCGTATAGAGGTTGCATGTAAGGATCAAGCTTCTCTTTTAAATCCCCAGGAAGAAATCCTAAATTTTCACCAGCTTCAACCGCAGGTCTCGTTAAAATAATTCGCTTAACTTCTTTATTTTTTAGGGCTTTTACGGCAAGAGCTACTCCTGTGTAAGTTTTTCCTGTTCCAGCAGGGCCAATTGCAAAAACCATATCGTTCTGACGAACAGCATCCACTAGCTTTCTTTGGTTGCTTGTTTGTGCTTTAATAAGTCGCCCATTTACTCCGTGTAAAATAACCTTTCCGCTTTCATTTGAAGTGGTGTAATCTTCTTCAGAATCGCTAGTTAATATACGCTCTATCATATTTTCATCGAGGTTGTTGAATGAGCTGAAATGGCTAAATAGCATTTCCATACGTTTATCAAATTCTTCAAGTAACTCTTCATCTCCAAAAGCTGTGATTTTGTTGCCACGTGCAACAATTTTCAACTTCGGAAAGTACCTTTTCAGGAGTTCGATGTTTATATTTTGGGGACCAAAAAATTCTTTTGGAGCTATTTCTTCAAGTTCTAAAACGAGTTCATTCAAAGGCAATTATTTTTTTAGGTTGAAACATGTACACTTTTAAATCATCATAAATGTACTAACATTTTTGCTTAAATATTTAGTAGTGTTAATAAAATTTAAAAACAAAAAATTATGTAGGTTTGTATAACAAATGAACTCCATTTTAATTATTATTAACACAGCAACAGTTCTCACTTAATGGCCATCGTTACCCTTACTACCGATTTTGGAATGAAAGCACACTTTGTTGGTGCCGTAAAAGGTGCTTTGCTATCCGAAATTACTGACGCCAATATTGTAGATATATCACACAACATTTCCCCTTTTAATGTTATGGAAGCTGCCTATGTAATTCAAAATGCGTTTAGTAGTTTCCCTAAAGGAAGTATTCATGTGATTGGTGTCGATTCTGAACTCAATCCTGAAAATTCACACATTGCTATGATGCTGAACGGTCATTATTTTGTTTGTGCCAATAATGGAATTTTGAGTATGATTTGTAATGATATCACTCCTGATCAAATTGTGGAAGTCAATATCCATGATAAAATTGCAGGTAACTTTCCTGTTCTCGATATTTTTGTTAAAGTTGCCGCGCACATTGCACGAGGTGGTACACTTGAGGTAATTGGCAAACCAATTGATGAAGTTAAGCCAATTAAAAACATCACACCATTTGTTGGAAGTGACAACAATCAGCTTATTGGAAATGTGATTTTTATAGACCGTTATGACAATGTAATTACCAACATCAAAAAACCATTTTTTGAAACCCTTCAAAAAGGTAGACGTTTTGAGATTTCTGCGCGAAATCACAAATTCAAAACAATCCATAAGCACTACTCCGATATAGTTGATTTTACAACACCTATTGAAAAGCGAAACGATGAAGGGCGTGGACTTGTCGTTTTTAATTCTTCAGATTATTTAGAAATTGCAATGTACAAGAGCAATAAAGCTACGGTTGGTGGTGCATCCACCTTGATGGGATTGGAGATGATGGATAGTGTCACCATTAGCTTTTTTGACGATTAAATTAAGTTTAAAAACATAGCTCAAATGTTAATAAGTTTGTTTCGTAAATACACAACGAAAGGATATATTTGTAAGTAAATAACTCGACAAATTTAATACCAAAGCACATGAAATTTATTGTTTCCAGCACCTATTTATTAAAGCAACTTCAAGTTTTAGGCGGAGTAATTAATAATTCCAACACCCTCCCAATTCTAGATAACTTTTTGTTTGAACTGGATAATAACGCACTTACTGTATCTGCCAGTGATTTGGAAACCACTATGGCATCTGTACTAAATGTGGAAAGCGATAATCAAGGTCAAGTCGCTATTCCTGCAAAACTATTACTCGATATCCTAAAAACATTTCCTGAGCAACCCCTAACCTTTGTCGTAGAATCAAATAACACTATAGAGATTAGTTCCAATCACGGGAAATACGCCCTAGCCTACGCAAGTGCTGATGAATTTCCAAAGACTGTTGCCTTAGATAATCCTACCCAAACAATTGTACCCTCAGAAATTTTAGCTACTGCTATAAACAAAACAATTTTCGCAGCAGGTAACGATGATCTAAGACCGGTAATGAGCGGTGTGTTTTTTCAATTTTCAACAGAGGGATTGACCTTTGTAGCTACCGATGCGCACAAGCTCGTAAAATACTCACGTACAGATGTCCAAGCCAATGAAACTGCGGAATTTATAATGCCTAAAAAACCATTAAATATTTTAAAAGCTATCCTAGCAACAAGTGAAGAAGAGGTAAATATTGAGTACAACGACTCCAATGCAAAGTTTTCTTTTGGAGCCACCGAATTAGTTTGTCGATTGATTGATGGTAAATACCCAAATTATGAAGCAGTGATTCCAAAAGAAAATCCAAACCAATTAACCATCAATAGAAATCAATTTTTAAATTCTGTACGTCGTGTCTCTATTTTCTCAAACAAAACTACACACCAGATTCGTTTGCGTATCGCCGGAGCAGAACTCAATATTTCTGCAGAAGACATTGATTACAGCAACAAAGCAGAGGAGCGTTTAACATGCGATTATCAGGGGGATGATATCAAAATTGGCTTCAATTCGCGCTTTCTATCAGAAATGCTCAGCAACATAACAGCAGATGACGTTCAACTCGAAATGAGCTTGCCAAATAGAGCTGGAATTTTGACACCAGTCGACGGATTAGATCAAGGTGAGCAGGTTACCATGTTGGTAATGCCGGTTATGCTGAATAGCTAAATTATTCCTAAATAAAAATACATTCAACCAATTTTTTTTATGTAGATATTTTATCGCATAAAGAGTCTATTTGACTCATTAAAATTGGATGAAAATGAAACGATTTTATACGATAACAGCTGTTGTAATGGTTTTTACAGTTGTGTTTATTCAGGTAATTAATGTTTTCTTTGATGTCGAAAAAACTCCAATGGGTGTTACCATTGCTTGTCTCATTGCAGCTGTGATGTGCAATGGACTGAGTCGAAGACTTTAATTCAAAGAATTATACGTACATTTTTTCACGCAGTGCCTTGATTTTATCATCTTGCATATATTCATCAAAAGTTGTGTGGCGATCTATAACTCCTTTAGGTGTAAGTTCCACGACTCTATTGGCAACAGTTTGCGCAAATTCATGATCGTGGGTCGTAAACAATACTGTTCCTTTGAAGTTTTTTAGAGAATTATTAAAAGCTGTAATGCTTTCCAAATCCAAGTGGTTGGTGGGTTCGTCCAGCATCAAAACATTAGCGCGAATCATCATCATGCGCGAAAGCATACAACGAACTTTTTCTCCCCCAGAAAGAACATCAGCAGTTTTTAGAGCTTCTTCACCACTAAAAATCATTTTGCCCAAGAATCCACGAATATATACTTCTTCACGCTCTTCTTCAGTGGTCGCCCATTGGCGTAACCAATCAACTAAGGATAATTTCTCTGAGAAAAAAGCACTGTTATCCAAAGGTAAATATGACTGAGAAGTGGTAACGCCCCAAGCATATTTCCCTGTCTTGGCCTCTTGTTTTCCATTGATGATTTCATAAAAAGCTGTTGTCGCCCTGGAATCTTTTGAAAAGACAACGACTTTATCGCCTTTGTTTAAATTTAAATCGATGTTTTGAAAGAGTACTTCACCATCCAAATCTGCTGATAATTTTTCAACATTAAGAATTTGATCACCAGCTTCACGCTCACGCTCAAATATAATTGCTGGATAACGTCTACTGGATGGTCGGATATCGGCAACATTGAGTTTATCAATCATTTTCTTTCGACTTGTCGCTTGCTTCGATTTTGCAACATTAGCAGAAAAACGGCGAATAAACTCCTCCAATTCTTTTTTCTTTTCTTCAGCTTTCTTGTTTTGTTGGGCGCGTTGCTTGGCGGCCAATTGGGAGGATTCGTACCAAAAGGTATAATTGCCCGAAAAATGATTTATTTTACTAAAATCTATATCTGAAATATGCGTGCAAACAGCATCCAAAAAGTGGCGGTCGTGGGAAACCACAATCACACAATTGTCGTAATTGGCTAAAAAGGTTTCCAGCCATGCTATGGTTTCGTAATCTAAGTCGTTGGTAGGCTCATCCATAATAAGTACGTCTGGCGAACCAAAAAGGGCTTGTGCCAATAGTACACGGACTTTTTGCTTACCGTCCAAATCGGCCATAGCAGTATAGTGCACATCTTCTTTAATGCCTAAATTTGACAACATCGCAGCCGCATCGCTATCGGCATTCCATCCGTTCATTTCCTCGTATTGTACTTGTAATTCCCCTATGCGATCAGCATTTGCGTCATTATAGTCGTTGTAAAGTGCATCAATTTCGGTTTTGATAGCATATAATGGCTTATTCCCCATCAATACAGTTTCTAATACTGTGCTGCTATCGTACAAATTGTGATTTTGCTCTAAAACCGACATACGCTTTCCAGGCTCAAGGTGTACATGACCAGAAGTTGCTTCTTGTTGACCAGATATAATTTTTAGAAACGTTGATTTTCCTGCGCCATTTGCACCTATGATTCCGTAGCAATTACCACCATTGAAAGTGACATTAACCTCATCAAAAAGAACGCGTTTACCAAATTGTACCGATAAGTTTGAAACTGATAGCATGTGTATATATTGTTATTTAGAGTTACCCTAAAACTTCAGCAACTTTTTTACCAATTTCTGCAGGTGAATCTACCACATGCATACCACAATCGCGCATAATTCGTTTTTTGGCTTGTGCCGTATCGTCGCTACCACCTACAATAGCGCCAGCATGCCCCATAGTGCGTCCTGCTGGAGCGGTTTCGCCAGCAATAAATCCTACAACAGGTTTTGTGCTTCCGCTTGCTTTGTACCATTGTGCGGCATCGCCTTCGAGTTGTCCGCCAATTTCACCAATCATAACGACACAGTCGGTTTCATCGTCGTTGATAAGAAGCTCTAACGCTTCTTTGGTAGTGGTTCCAATGATGGGGTCACCTCCAATACCAATGGCAGTAGAAACCCCTAAGCCTTGTTTAACGAGCTGATCTGCAGCTTCATAAGTCAATGTTCCAGATTTGGAAACTACACCCACTCTACCCTTTTCAAATACAAATCCAGGCATGATTCCCACTTTGGCTTCTTCAGGTGTAATAACACCAGGACAGTTTGGTCCGACCAAACGGCAATCTTTATCTTTTATATAATCTGCGGCTTTAATCATGTCAGCCACAGGAATACCTTCTGTTATCGTTATAATTACTTCAATGCCTGCATCAGCCGCTTCCATTATGGCATCGGCCGCAAAAGCAGGTGGTACAAAAATAATAGTTGTATTGGCAGCTACTTGCTTCACTGCTTCTTCTACAGTATTAAATACTGGGCGATCCAAGTGTGTTTGACCACCTTTTCCTGGAGTTACACCACCAACTATGCTTGTACCATAGGCAATCATTTGTTCGGCATGAAATGTTCCTTCAGTTCCTGTAAATCCTTGAACAATTATTTTTGAATCTTTGTTAACTAAAACGCTCATTGAAGTTTATTTTTTAATTGGTGCAAATGTAATTTTTTGAAGTTGATTTTTAAAATCAATTCTTATTTTTCTTTCAACATTTGTAGCAATTTTGTTAATTGGCGTAGAGCGGCCATTTCTTTTAGGCTGGCCCGCGATTCTTGAATAGGGGTGCCAAAATAGGTTGTATTACCCGTAACAGATTTAGTTACACCTGTTTGACCCAGAATTACTGCTTTAGCTCCAATTGTAATACCGCTATTGGTTCCTACTTGGCCCCATATTGTTACTCCATCTTCAATAATACAACAGCCTGCTATACCAGTTTGTGAGGCAATAAGACATTTTTTTCCAATTACAGTATCATGGCCCACTTGGATTTGATTATCCAATTTTGAACCCTGACCAATGGTTGTATCTGCTGTTACGCCTCTATCTATGGTACAGCCAGTACCTATATGAACGTCATCTTCAATAACTACCCGACCACACGAAAGTAATTGATCATAACCCTCTGGACGATTTTTATAGTAGAAAGCATCTCCACCTAAAACTGTTCCTGAGCCAATCACTACATTATCACCTATAATAGTATCAGAAACTATTGTAACATTAGCGTGAATCAAACAATTTTTACCAATCTGGACGTTAGGGCCGATATAAACATTTGGTTGAATATGAGTATCACCACCTATTTTAGCTGATGGATCAATACTTAATGAGGAACGCACAAAAGGTTTGAAATGAGATGTGAGTACGTTAAAGTCGCGGAATGGATCGTCGGTAATCAAAAGCGCTTTTCCTTCTGGACAATCCACTTTTTTATTAATCAAGACGACCGTAGCGTTAGAATTTAGTGCTTTATCGTAATACTTAGGGTGATCAACAAAGACAATATCACCAGCGGTCACCACATGAATTTCGTTGATCCCTAAAACAGGAAAATCGTCATCACCTACATAATTACAATTCAAGAGAGAAGCGATGTTCCTTAAGGTCTGCGGTACGGGAAATTTCATAGAAATTTACTCTTTAACTCGTTCTTTGTAAGTGCCTTTGGCAGTTTCGATTTTGATCTTATCGCCTTCGTTTATAAATAATGGGACGTTTATAGTTGCGCCAGTTTCAACTTTAGCAGGTTTAGTAGCGTTTGTTGCTGTATTGCCTTTGACTCCTGGTTCAGTAGAAGTTACTTCAAGTATAACACTCGCAGGCATATCAACAGAAAGAGGCATATCGTCTTCAGAATTAATAATAACAGTTACAACCTCCCCTTCTTTCAATAGCCCGGGATTATCTATAGTATTAACGTTTAATGTAATCTGGTTATAATCTTCAATATTCATGAAATGATACATATCTCCTTCTGGGTATAGGAATTGAAATTTATGTGTTTCAACACGAACATCCACTATTTTATGTCCGGCAGAAAAAGTATTATCAATAACTTTTCCCGTGGTTACACTTTTAAGTTTTGTTCGTACAAAAGCAGGACCCTTACCTGGTTTGACGTGTAAAAACTCAATAATTTTAAAAATATCGTGGTTGTAGCGAATGCATAAACCGTTTCTGATGTCTGATGTGTTTGCCATAATATTAATTTGATTTAAAATAACCCTTCATGATTCCACGGTGCGAATTTTTGATAAATTGTAAAATTTCGTCCCGCTCTGATGTGGCCTCCATTTCAGCTTCTATAATGGATAAAGCTTGAGTGTTATTATAATTTTTTTGATAGAGTAATCTGTAAATTCCTTGAATTTCTCTAATTTTCTCTGTGCTATACCCTCTACGGCGCAAACCAACAGAATTGATCCCAACATAAGACAAAGGCTCACGTGCCGCCTTAACAAATGGTGGGACATCTTTTCGCACCAACGATCCCCCGGTCACAAAAGCGTGGTTTCCAATAGAACAAAACTGATGTACAGCAGTCATACCGGCAAGCACCACATAATCGCCAACATTAATGTGACCTGCTAGAGTGCTGTTATTTGAAAAAATACAATTCTTCCCAACAACGCAGTCATGAGCAATGTGACAATAGGCCATGATTAAGCAATTATCACCTATTACCGTTTTCATTCGGTCAGTAGTACCTCTATTGATTGTAACACATTCTCGAATGGTAACATTATCTCCAATAACTGTAGTAGTATCTTCATCATTGTATTTTAAATCTTGAGGATTAGCTGAAATGACAGATCCAGGAAAAATATTACAATTTTTTCCGATTCGTGCCCCTTCCATTATAGTTACATTGGACCCAATCCATGAACCTTCGCCAATCACCACATTGTTGTTTATGGTTGTAAAGGGTTCTATGACAACGTTTTTTGCGATTTTGGCGCCTGGATGAACATATGCGAGTGGTTGATTCATTCGTTTGTTTTTATACTATTTTACCTTAGAAATTTGAGCCATTAATTCGGCTTCAGCACATAATTTACCGTTAGCATAAGCATAGCCTTGCATGTGGCAAATACCCCTGCGAATTGGCGTTATGAGCGAACAACTAAATATAAGTGTGTCTCCAGGGACTACTTTTTGTTTAAACTTCACTTTGTCTATTTTCATAAAAAACGTGAGGTAATTTTCTGGATCTGGCACCGTATTAAGAACCAGAATACCACCCGTTTGTGCCATTGCTTCAACAATGAGAACGCCGGGCATTACAGGTGCACCAGGAAAATGTCCTTGAAAAAAGGACTCGTTCATTGTGACATTTTTGGAACCAATCACATGATTTGGCGAGAGCTCAAATACTTTGTCAATTAACAAAAATGGCGGACGGTGTGGCAACATATCCATAATGGCATTGACATCCATAACTGGAGTTTGATTCAAATCAACTGCAGGCATTTTATTTCGTCGTTCTATTTTTATAATCTTGGCCATTTTCTTTGCGAATTGAGTATTGACAAAGTGCCCCGGTTTATTAGCAATTACTTTACCTTGCAAACGAATACCAGTTAGAGCCAAATCACCAATTACGTCTAAAAGCTTGTGTCGTGCAGCTTCATTTGGATAATGTAAGGTTAAATTATCTAAAATCCCATTTGGTTTTACTGAGATTGAATCCTTATCAAAAGCTACTTTTAGCTTTTCCATAGTTTCTTTCGAAAGCGGTTTGTCGACGTATACAATAGCATTGTTAAGGTCCCCACCTTTAATTAAGCCATGCTCAAGAAGCATTTCTAATTCGTGTAAGAAACTAAAGGTTCTAGAAGCCGCAATATCTTTTTTAAAGTTTGAAAGCTTTTGGAGTGTAGCATTTTGCGTTCCTAGTACTTTGGTGCCAAAATCAACCATAGTCGTTACTTGATACTCATCAGATGGAATAATAGTAATATCACTCCCTGTTTCTTCATCAATATACGATATTACATCTTTGACTACGTAAACTTCTCTAATAGCATCTAATTCCTCTATACCAGCTTGTTCAAGAGCTTCAATAAAAAATTTAGACGATCCGTCCATAATGGGAGGTTCAGAAGCATTCAATTCAATTACCGCGTTGTCGATTTCTAATCCCACTAAGGCAGCAAGTACGTGTTCGCTAGTTTGAATAGAAACACCATTTTTTTCTAAACAAGTTCCTCTTTGTGTACTCGTTACAAAATTAGCATCAGCCTTGATGATGGGCTCACCCTCCAAATCTACTCTTTTGAAAGCATAACCAAAATTTGGTTCTGCGGGCAAAAAAGTAAGCGTCACGTTATTACCTGTGTGTAATCCTACACCTTCTAGCGTAATTGGATTAGAAATTGTTGTTTGTTTAGATTGGGTTTTTGTAATCATTTTTTTATTTGTTTTTCAAGCTCAGTAATTGTTTTTGCAATCTGAGGTAGGTTTTTAAAATGAACATAGGATTTATAGTAATCACCATAACCAATCGCAGGAGTACCCTGCAAAACTTCGTTGTCTAAAACGTTTTTTGAAATTCCTGATTGTCCCTGGATTTTTACATTATTTCCTATGGTAATATGTCCAGCAATACCAACTTGGCCACCAATTTGACAATAGGCACCAATTTTAGTTGAGCCTGCAATTCCCGTTTGAGCAGCAATAACAGTATGTTCCCCTATAACAACATTGTGAGCAATCTGAATTTGATTATCCAATTTCACTCCTCTTTTGATGATAGTGGACCCTAAAGTTGCACGATCAATTGTTGTCGCAGCTCCTATGTCTACGTTATCTTCAATAACGACATTACCAATTTGAGGAACCTTGTCGTAAACACCTTTTTCATTTGGAGAGAACCCAAAACCATCAGCACCAATAACAACAGATGCATCAATATTACAATTATTACCAACTGTGCAGTCAGAGTATATTTTAACACCAGCCATGACTGTAGTATTATCTCCAATTACGACATTGTCACCAATGAAACAATTAGGGTATATTTTGACATTATTTCCTATATGAACATTTTCGCCTATTGAAGTAAATGCACCAATATAAATTTGATCTCCATAAACTGCACTATCCGCAATTGAAATTGGCGCTTCGATGCCAAGTTTGTTGTTTTTGATCAAATTGTAATGCTCCAAAAGTTTTGAAAATGCTGTATACGCATTGGGAACTTTTACTAGAGTCGTTGCAATTTCTTTCTCAGCTACAAAATCGTGGTCTACAATAGTAACTGAAGCATGGGTAGAATAAATGAAAGGAGTGTATTTAGGGTTGGACAAAAAAGTAAGAGATCCAGCTTCACCATCTTCAATCTTAGAAAGAGTGTGGACTTCTACGTTTTCATCTCCAACGACTTCTCCGTTGAGCAATTCGGCTATTTGATTAGCTGTAAATTTCATTCAAGTGCAAAAGTAAAAAAAATAATCATAGCAACTCTTTTGGAAAGCAGATATAATGCCTTTTTACTGTTTTAGACAGGCCTTTTAAATTTAGGTTGTCGGAAGCATCGATGACATCAGAAATACTACCGTCTTTGTGTAAAATTGATATTCCGTCATCGTGAGGTGTGTAGCCTGTATTTTTAATTGACCCTGAAAAAACAAAATATGCAACGTCAGTAGCTTTATTGTCTGTTTGTGCTATCCACTGCTTTTGTAATCGGTCAAGCTCGCTTTGAATTTGGTTTTTTTTATAAAATTTAATCTTTAGTAATTTACGTTCTAAAAGGCGAACAGATATGTCCCTGAGGACATCATCAGAGTGATTTTGCCATGATTTCAGGGCAGCAACAATGTCATAATCGTCCAATTTAGAAAATTGTTCCAAAACAGAAGTGTCAAAATTTGTTGGATTTATAGTTTCCTCAAGAAAAAATCCAAAGGCGGGACTCACATTTAAGGCTACTGATTGTTGCGCAAGTTGTTTTGCCCGCTTCAATACATTGATGATCATCTGTTCAGCTACTAAACTGGTTTTATGAAGGTAGACTTGCCAATACATTAAACGACGTGAAGTAAGAAATTTTTCAATTGAATAGATACCTTTCTTTTCGATAACCAAGTGGTCGTCGACAACATTCATCATAGAAATTAAGCGTTCACTATTTATATTTCCTTCTGAAACACCAGTGTAAAAACTATCGCGCTTCAAATAATCCGAACGATCCATATCTAATTGACTTGAAATCAATTGACCAAAAAATTGACGTGAATAATCCCCTTTAAACATCGTAATGGCTAAACTTAATCTACCTTCAAACTCATTATTTAAATCTTGCATGAAGCGAAGGGATATGGACTCATGGCTTATTTCATGAACAATACTGTGTTCCATGGCGTGGCTAAATGGACCATGACCAATATCGTGTAATAATATGGCAATATAAAGTGCATTTTCTTCTTGATTAGAAATAGAAATTCCCTTAAACTTTAAAATACGGACTACTTTTTGCATCAAGTGCAAACAGCCTAAAGCATGATGAAATCTTGTATGGTGCGCACCTGGATAAACTAAATAAGATAATCCCATTTGAGAAATCCTGCGCAAACGCTGGAAATAGGGATGCGCGATGAGATCAAAAATTAAAGGATTTGGAATTGTAATAAATCCATATATTGGATCGTTAAATATTTTGAGCTTATTGCTGGTATTCAAACTAATTTAGTTTTATTTTGTATCCTTAGGACGAAACATATTTATATTAGTGTAAAAGTAATAAAATCAGAACATATATAATTAATTAGAAGGAGTTTATGAGCAGTATACATATTTTGTGGGTTGATGATGAAATTTCACACCTAAAACCACATATTATTTTTTTGGAACAAAAAAACTATAAAATCACTCCATGTTCAAACGGTTCAGATGCTCTTGAAGTATTTGCCAAAAATAATTTTGATATCATTTTTTTAGATGAAAATATGCCCGGTCTTTCTGGATTAGACACCCTATCTGAACTAAAAAAACTAAATGCAAATATTCCTGTGGTAATGATCACAAAAAGCGAGGAAGAATATATAATGGAAGAGGCCATTGGGAGCAAAATTGCTGATTATCTGATTAAGCCTGTTAACCCTAACCAAATCCTTTTGAGTTTAAAAAAGAATTTAGATCACAGTCGTTTGGTTTCTGAAAAAACATCGTCCAGCTACCTTCAAGAGTTTAGAGAAATTTCACTTGAGATGATGGGGCTTAAAACATCAGAAGATTGGAAGGCTTTATACCAAAAGTTGACGTTTTGGGAATTAAAATTGGAAGATTCACAAGATCCCACACTTACAGAAATTCTCGAAGCACAAAAAACGGAAGCCAACCAGCAGTTTGGTAAATTTATTGAAAATAATTATGCCTCTTGGTTTGAAGGTGATGAAGGTCCTACACTATCACATGATCTATTTAAATCGAAGATTGTGCCACATCTGTCCACAAGCCAACCGACTCTACTTGTTGTGATTGACAATTTGCGCTATGATCAGTGGAAAGCTATTGAATCGAATGTAAATAAGCACTACAAAACAACAGAAAACAGCATGTATTACAGTATTTTACCGACCGCTACTCAATATGCGCGAAATGCACTTTTTTCGGGATTAATGCCCAAACAAATGGAAACACTATATCCAAATTACTGGAAAAACGACACAGAAGAGGGCGGGAAAAATTTATATGAAGATAAATTTTTAACTGAGCAACTCAAAAGGTTGAATCTTAATCATCTTACACACGAGTACGTCAAAATTACAAATCTAAAGGCCGGTAAAAAATTGGCAGATAATTTTAAGTCAAAAGCGAAAAATGACCTCACGGTTTTGGTCTACAATTTTGTGGATATGCTCTCTCACTCAAAAACAGAAATGGAAGTGGTAAAAGAACTTGCATCTGATGACAAGGGATACCGATCGCTAACGCAAAGCTGGTTTAAAAATTCTCCCTTAATTGATATTATAAAACAAGCGCAAGAGCTCAATTTCAAGCTTATTGTCACTACAGACCACGGCACCATAAACGTAAAAACTCCGTCAAAGGTGATAGGAGATCGAGAAACTAGTTTAAACCTTCGCTACAAAACGGGACGTAGTTTGAGTTACGAAAATAGAGATGTCTTTGCGGTAAAAGACCCAAAGTCAATTGGCCTGCCCTCTATTTCAATGAATAGTTCTTTTATTTTTGCCAAAGAAAATTCTTTTTTTGCTTATCCAAACAACTACAATCATTACGTTAGCTACTACAGAAATTCATACCAACACGGTGGAATATCATTAGAAGAAATACTCATTCCATTTGCCGTACTAACCCCTAGATAAAAAGCAATGAAAAAGATCTTTAAATTAGAAAACATAGATCAAATTGCACAGGAACTTAAAGAAGTATTCTGTAGAAAAATTGTGCTTTTTAATGGCGAAATGGGTGCTGGCAAAACCACACTCATAAGCGCTATTGTCCGTGCGCTGGGTCATAGTGAAAAAACCTCTAGCCCTACCTTCTCGATAGTGAATGAATATAAACTTGAAAATGGGTACGTATATCATTTTGATTTTTATAGAATCAAAAATCATTACGAAGCACTAGATATCGGAATTGACGACTATTTTTGTTCTGGGTATTGGAATTTTATTGAGTGGCCTGAAAAAATCACGAATTTACTCCCTAGAGAAGTTATGGTTGTAAATTTAGAGATAATAAGTACTACCGAACGCAGTATAGAGTGTTTTGAATCCGAAGTTTTATAAATAGGTCTAAAAATAATTGTAATTTGCAATAACATTATAAAAATTATGCAACAACCAATCTCTCCTTTTTCTAAAGCCCAATTACTGCCTAAAGAAGAACGCCTAGAGGTTTCTAATCAAAATGCTAAGCTAAATATCGGGCTGCCAAAAGAACGATCATTTCAAGAAAAACGAATTTGCTTGACACCCGATGCTGTTTCAGCTCTAACAAGTAATGGGCATCGAATACTTATAGAATCTGGCGCTGGACTAGATGCCGCATTTGATGATAAAGAATACAGTGAAGCAGGTGCTGAAATTACAACAGATACCGCAAAAGTATTCGCTTGTCCAATGATTCTAAAGGTTGAACCACCAACACTAAATGAGATTGAACTTATCAAACCCAATACTATTTTATTGTCGGCGCTACAACTAAAGATGCAACAAAAGAGCTATTTTGAAGCCTTGTCAAGAAAGAAAATAACTGCTCTAGGATTCGAATTCATCAAAGATAGTGAAGGAGCATTTCCGGCAGTACGTCAACTGAGTGAAATTGCAGGTACTGCTTCAATTCTAATTGCTTCAGAAATCATGTCTATTACCAACCAAGGCAATGGTTTATTGTTAGGAAATATAAGCGGAGTTCCGCCTACAGAAGTTGTTGTTATTGGCGCTGGTGTTGTTGGTGAATTTGCTGCAAAATCTGCTCTGGGACTTGGCGCTAATGTGAAAGTTTTTGATGGATCTATATCTAAGCTAAGAACACTACAAGCCAATGTAGGACAACGTATATACACCTCTACGATGCAGCCCAAAAACCTAATGAAAGCAATCATGCGTTGTGATGTTGCTATTGGTGCAACAAAAGGAAAAAACAGGTCGCCTATTTTAGTAAATGAAGCCATGGTAGAATCTATGAAACAGGGTGCTATTGTGATTGATGTAAGTATAGATATGGGCGGATGCTTTGAAACTAGTGAGCTCACCACACATGACAACCCCACATTTGAAAAACATGGTGTAATACATTACTGCGTACCTAATATACCTGCACGCTATTCTAGAACATCGTCAGTATCTCTAAGTAATATTTTTACGTCCTATCTTCTTAAAATTGGAGAGGTCGGTGGACTTGAGAATGCGATCCGTCAAGACCATGGACTTAAAAACGGAATTTATGTCTACCACGGTGTCATAACAAATAAAAGTGTTTCCAACTGGTTCGACTTGGATTGTAGCGATTTGAACCTGTTAATTTTTTAAATTTTAAATATGAAATTTATACATCGCCTTGGATTTTATCTCGGTGGATTCTCAATTGGTTTAATTTTTTTAATGTTTTTCTTAAGTGGTAAAAAAACCAGTTGTGCCTACGGTCCAAACGCAAGAGTCTTAAAGAATATCACAAGCAAAACACTAGTAATCAATCCAAATGTCAAATCTGATTTATCAGCTTTAAGTATAGACTCTCTTCAAGTTGATATGATTCTTAAAAAAGGAAATGTGAATTTCGCTAAGAGTGACACTTCTAAGGAACAATGCAAACGCTATACAATTGAATATGACTCTTTAGAAATTCTTGTAGAGAACTGTATTTTAGAAGCAAATTTATTAGAAGTAAGCAAAAAACAAAATTAAGATTTACGGCGTTTCTTTTCTTGTTTGATGAGCGATAATTCTCTGTTGGTCTGACCAGCAACCGAAGTGTTCTCTTCTGCCCTTCGAATCAAATAAGGCATCACATCACGTACCGGGCCATAAGGTAAATACTTGGCGATGTTATAATTGGCTTTAGCCAAATTATAACTAATATGGTCACTCATTCCAAACAATTGTCCAAACCAAATTCGCGAATCATCAATTTCAATCTTCAATTCATGCATAAGTTTAAGTGCCAAATGTGTGCTATATTCATTGTGTGTTCCCAAAAATACAGCAGTATGGTCCAAATTCTTGAGAATATATTTTAAACAATTATTAAACTGATCATCAGTAGAAGATTTTGTGACGCATATGGGTGAAGTATAATTAAGCCTTTTTGCGCGTTCGCGCTCCTTTTCCATATAAGCACCTCGAACTAGCTTAAAGCCAAGCTTAAAACCCTCTTTCTTGGCTTTAAGGTTAAGCTTTTTAAGGTACGCTAATCGATCCCAACGATAAGCCTGTATGGTGTTGTATACAACTACTTCATCAGTGTTGTATTGACGCATGAGCTCTAAAAGTAAATCATCAGCTGCATTTTGCATCCAACTTTCTTCAGCATCAACAAGAATAGAAATATTTTTTTCTTGCCCACATTGGCAAATCCGATGAAATCGTTCTTTAATTCGACTCCATTCGATCAGTTCTTTTTCGTCTAGGGGAATAGATGCACTTATTTTTTTATAAATTTCAAAACGGCCAACTGCGGTAGGTTTAAACACCGCAAACGGCATAGCCTCTTTTTGATGGGCAAAATCTACTAGAGTACACATTTGTTCAAGAATAAGATCAAACTGCTCTTCTTCTTGCTTACCTTCAACAGAATAATCCAAAACACTGTACACGCCACTTTCAAACATTTGATCAATTTTTGGTATGCAATCCTCAGCATTAACCCCACCACAGAAATGATCAAATACAGTAGCGCGGATGAGTCCTTCAACAGGTAAATGTGTGTTTAGTGCAAAATTAGTTGCTGCAGTTCCAATTCTTACCAATGGCTCATTGGCGATCATTTTGAATAAGAAATAGGCCCGATCTAAGGCAGCATCGGATTTCAGATGAAATGCTATCTCGGTATTGCTAAAATCAACTTTTGCATGTGACATGCTTAAAAAAACCTTTTTTGTTCGTTCAAAATTATTAAATCTTAATAAATTTCATACTATATTTGGGCTATAAAATGGAATCAATACAAACAGCATCTTACGCCATTCACTTCAATGCCTCTGCATACGAAGCACTCACTGCTTATTTAAGCGAAAATAACTTTTCGAAAATAATAATTCTAGTAGATGAAAATACACACGAGCACTGTTTGAGCCATTTTTTAAGTAATACTCATTTTGATTCCTCACCAGATATCATTGAAATACCACAGGGTGAGGTAAACAAAACCATTGAGACTTGCTTAGAAGTATGGCGCAGTTTATCTGAACTATCGGCCGATCGCAAGTCACTTCTGATAAACCTTGGTGGTGGTGTAGTTACTGATCTTGGAGGCTTTGTGGCTTCAACGTTTAAACGCGGTATAAAATTTATCAATATCCCAACATCTCTTTTGGCAATGGTGGATGCATCAGTTGGTGGAAAAACTGGAGTTGATCTTGATCTTTCAAAAAATCAAATAGGCACGATTACATTTGCTGATATGGTTCTTGTGGATTCAGAATTCTTAGATACACTCCCTCAAAATGAATTACGCTCTGGATTTGCTGAAATGCTTAAACATGGACTTATTCGCGATAAAAAATATTGGGAACAGATGCGTGACCTAAGTGTACTAAAACTAGAAGACTTAGAAACATTAATCTACCACTCTATTGCAATAAAAAATGAGATTGTAAAGGAAGATCCTAGAGAACTCGGTGTACGGAAATTTTTAAATTTCGGACATACACTTGGACATGCTATTGAATCGTACTGTTTAGACAAATGTGAAGTCACTACCCTTTTACACGGAGAGGCTATCGCCATCGGCATGGTATTGGAGGGCTATATCTCTAAAAAATTATGTGGACTTCCCGATGAAGAACTTCAACAAATTAAAACTACATTTAAATCAATGTATCCCTCCATGAAGTTTGATGCCGATAGTATCAAACAAATAATTTGTTTGATGCAATCTGACAAAAAGAACAGCCACGGTCGCGTAAAGTTTGTATTACTTAAGTCCATTGGGCATTGCCAAATGGATGTAGAAATTCAAGAAGAGGTACTTATAGAAGCTTTTAAATATTACTCCGTGTAGAGCCTACTGTAGTTCATTAAAGATAAAGTGCATCAAACGCTTTTTATCATTGATGCTTTCCTCTAAAGATATCATGGTTTCTGTTCTGTAAATACCTTCAATATCATCTATTTTAAAAATAATTTCTTTGGCATGAGTGGTACTCTTTGCACGAATTTTACAAAATATATTAAACTTTCCTGTTGTGATGTGCGCAACTGTTACATGAGGGATTTCTTTAATACGTTGCAAAACAAATTTAGTTTGTGATGTGTTTTGAAGAAATATTCCAACGTATGCAATAAAAGTATAGCCAAGCTTTTGGTAGTCCAAAGTCAATGATGATCCTTTTATAATTTTAGCATCTTCCATTTTCTTTACTCTAACGTGAACAGTACCTGCTGATATTAGTAATTTTTTTGCAATATCTGTAAATGGAATACGCGTGTTATCAATAAGCATATTAAGGATTTGGTGATCAATTTCGTCTAATTTGAACTTTGCCATGTTAATATATTATAAGTTATTATGATTAAAAGGGCAAAAATAATAAATAAAATGCATTAAAAAAGTATTAATGGTAAAAAATATTTAACGAAAACGTTAATTTTAATGTCTTTTAGTAAAAATATCACAAAACCCTATGCCTAACAATTCCCTAGCCTCAGCAGATGAATCAAGTGAACGGCTCTGTAAATCGATGGTGTGGTGTCCAAAATAAGCTGATAAATCCCCTTTACTTTTAAGTTTTGGTATAAATAATATTTTACCATCTTCAAGAGCTTCTTCGTAACTTATTCCAACATCAATGTTTATCTCATGATCATTTTCCAGTACTGTAACATTTTTGAGGAGCACATCAAAAAATAAGTTGCCGTTTTCTGGAATCGCAGAGTAGCTAGTGTAATCATTTTCAGAAAAATCACTTGAGCCAATTGAAGACAGTGCTTTTAAAATTGAAATTGCTATTAATTTTCGGGTTTCTTCTCTATTGTAGTCATTTTGGTAATGACCTGCTTCAAATAAAACTGTAGCTACATTTTGTGCTTGAAAATAATCTCCAACACAATTGATGTTAAAGGCATCGTCAAAACGCCCCACTTGACCTGGTACCAACTGTTGTAATACTTTGTTCATTTGATGAATTAAAGACATTGCACGCAATCTGTTTTCGCTTAATGAGCAAGAATCGTCTTGTGCTGGTGAAAGAAAACTTACAGTTGCTGGTTTGTTGCTCTGCCCTACACTAAAAAGCGTCCTTTGGTCGTGCATATTGAATCCAAAATCAGGCCGAAACAAATCAAACACCGAACGTAAAACCTTACTTTCTTTCTGGGTTAAGTTAACGGCATCTCTGTTTAAATCTACATTATTAGCATTGTGCCGCGTGTAAGCTACTGCACCATCGGGATTAAGAATAGGAATAATTAACAGGGCGCACTGTGTCAATATAGGTTGGTAGTCCTTCTCATCTAAAAAATTAAATACATCAAACAAGGCTTTTGTACATGTTGATTCATTACCATGCATCTGCGACCAAATCATAACTTTAGTTGCACCAGTTCCAACACGCAGTCCGTAGATAGGACGCTGTTGCTCAGAATATCCTAATGTTTCGACACTAAATGCTTTAGGAAGAGTTTTAATCAATTGCAAAATTGAATCATTTGTTATGTATCTGCCCTTAAGGCTAGAGGCTTTTATGTGGCTATAATTTGAAATTAAATCTTCAAGTGACTGCATTGCTTAATTGTAATTATGTACAAATGTAAACATTCTGTTTTTTACATGTGTAAACAACACAAAAACTTATTTTTGTTTAC
>JAQCJC010000024.1 GCA_027593245.1 Bacteroidota bacterium
ATCTCCTGCTGCAGTAACATTAAAAGAGTAGTGTTGGTTTCCATCAGCATCAGTAACTACAGGAGCTGCGCTATTGTCATCCACTCCAACTAACCAAGATTCACTTCCTAGTTCAAAATCTCCGTTAGTAAGAAGACCATCATCAAATGCATCTGTTGGTTCTTTGTAAAAATATATGTTATCTATAAAGACTGTACCAGTTGCCCATGGAGTTCCAACAACCATTAGTTGAAAAACTTCAGTAACTGTTAAACCTTGATCTGTATAATCAGAAATAGGAATGTCTAAGCTTGTCCATTCTCCAGCAGTCAATGAAGATGTTACTGGTGCTTGAGTAACAGTTCCGCCAGCATTATTAATAACATTAGTTTCTAAATCAGTTATATCACCATTTTCTGAAGTCCAAACATCTAAGTGAAGGTATTCCATATTAGATACATCAATTGATGTACCATCTGCTAAAGCAATGCCTTGGTAGCTTAAATTAATGTATTGTAGCATCTCATCACCAGCAAGGTCAAACATTGTCCATGAACTTCCTTGACCTCCTTGTCCCCAATCTGGAAAATAGTTTGTCCCTGGAACATCAGTATACGCAGAACTAAAAATAGAAATAACATCTTCTGGTTGTCTTGCGGGTGGAGTAGTAGCAGACACTACAGGCGCTAAAATTTCTGTAACTTCAAAATCCTCTTCAATATATATTGTTGTTTGGATTGCAGCACCTTTCACTTCAATTGTAATGTCATAAATTCCAGCATCTGTATATTGAACTATTGCAGTTTCACCAATGTTAGCAGTAACAGGTGTTGTTACACCAGTTTCCCCTGAATATACATCAAATGAGATTGCGAAATCTGCTTCAACTGTTACGTTAACTTGTTTTGATACAGCAACATCATTTTCAACAGTTACCTGTAAGTTTTCAGGGGCTTGAAAAGACACCACTAATTCCTGGCTAAGTGACGTTGAAAGGCCAGTTATACCGTAAGCAGTAGCAGTAACTGTGTAAGTGCCCTCTGCGTAAGTGTGCTCAGTATTACTCCCATTTTCAAGTTCTACTAATTCAGCAGTATCGTCACCTAATGAAATATCGAACGTAATAGCTCCTTCAGCAGTAGGCGTGATGGTAACCAATCCTGTATTGTCTTGTGTGACATCAAATGCAATTGCAAGAGCTGTAGGGGCTTCAACAGCGTTTAAATTCACGTTTTTTTCGTCATCGGCACAGCTCCATACAGTTGCTAATACCAGACATAAACTAAATATATGTTTTATTGTTTTCATCATTTATATTTTAATAGTTAGGATTTTGATCCCAATTTCCTGCAGAGAATTGAATCTCTTGAAAAGGAATAGGAAATAATTCATGCTTTCCTGGTACAAAACCTTCAATAGCTTGAGCAGCTCTTCCTGTACGAACAAGGTCAAAGAAACGGTGTCCTTCTCCCAAAAGTTCAAAGCGTCTTTCATCCAAGATGGCATCTGTTAATGCAGCTCCTGTAGCAGAACTATTATGACTACTATCTCCAAAAGCACGTTCTCTTACCTGATTTAAGTAGTCTAATGCTTTTGTATCATCAATACTACCTCTGTTGTTAGCTTCAGCAGCCATCAATAGTACATCAGCATAACGAATAGATCTGTAGTTGTTAGGGTTTGTTAAATTTTGATCTCCAATATTTTGATCTCCCTGTCTTGGAAGATATTTTCTGTTATAATATCCTGTGTGCTCATAGCCTTCAACATACGTAGCGCCAGTTTCTTCAGCCCAAGCTACGATATCTAAAATTGAGACATCTCGGCGTAAATCATCAGAATTGAATGCGTCGTAAGCAGATTGAACAGGAACATTAAAACTATATCCAGAATCGAAAGTCGGACCTGTATGGTTACGTATACCCATAAAACCAACGGCAACATTTCCTTCACTACACTGAAGACACCCAAATCCAGCACCTTCACCATCGGAGTACTGTACTTCAAAAACAGATTCAACACCATTTTCGCCATCATTTTCAAATATTTCTGAATAATCATCAATTAATTGATAAGGACCATTGTCAATCAAATTCCCTAAAACGTTTGCAGCATCAGAAAATTTATCTTGATATAAATAAGCTTTACCAAGTAAAGCTTGTGCTGCACCTTTTGTTACTCTACCGACTTGAGGGGCAGTGTAATCAAGGTTGTTAGCAGCAAAAATTAAATCACTCTCTATGAGGGCATAAACTTCTTCGACTGAATATCTAGGAATAGAGGTTTCGTCTCCTGGTGAAAATCGTTTTCCACCACCTTCAAGTGCGTTAGCGTAGTCCTTAATTGGAATTCCACCAAACCATTTCACCAATTCAAAATGAAAATAGGCTCTTAAGAAACGAACTTCAGCCACCATTTGTACGCGACCGTCAAATTCTATGTTATTTTGGAATTCTAAGAAATAATTAGTCCTTTTAACTCCAGCGAACATCCAATTCCAAATATCTCTAAGATTTGCATTAACTGGAGTATGGGTCATGTCATCAATTTGTTGGAATCCAACAACATCAGTAGCACTTTCTCCACCACAGAGTGTATTGTCCGAAGCAATCTCTCCTAATAGATTATTGACATAAGTTGCTTGAAGTAAGTCGTATGCTCCAACAAGTGCCATATAATAATCGTCCTCAGAGTTAAAATAGCCTTCTGAATCAATCAAGTAATTTTCTTCCTCGTCCAAAAACTTATCTGTACAAGAATAGAGTCCTAGTGTTAGTAGCACTAGCGCTACTAAAGTAAATTTATTGTTTTTTATTGTTTTCATTGTGCTCTATTTTAAAATGAAATATTTAGTCCTAAAAGGAATTGTCTTGTGACTGGATAAAAACCTGGGTCAATTCCTCCACCTATGGCATCTCCGGTAGTTGCCGCTGGGTCAAATCCTTTATACTTTGTAAATGTAAAGGCATTGTTTACAGATCCGTAAACTCTTAATTTAGAAATCCCAGCTTTTTCAATAGCCGACGAAGGCAAGCTGTATCCTAGTTGAATGTTTTGGATTCTTAAGAAAGAAGCATCTTCAACAAAGAAATCTGAAAATAATTTATTGGAAGTCGCCCCAGTAGTAGCTCTTGGAACTTCATTACTGGTTCCAGGACCGGTCCAACGATCTAAGTAGTAATCTAGTCTATTGACATTTTTTTGATCTCTTTCATAGTTACGTACCATGTCTTTTCCAAGCTCTGCATAAGCATATGCTGAAAAATCAAAATTCTTATAGTTTATTCCAATATTGAAACCCATAATGTAGTCAGCTATTGGTTTACCAATGAATGTACGGTCATTGGCATCAATCTCGCCATCACCATTGACATCCACAAATCTTAGGTCACCCGGTTGAGCTGCATTACCCAAACCTGCTTGAGATGGGTGCGCATCAACTTCAGCCTGACTTTGAAAGATTCCATCAGTTTGAAGTCCGTAAAAATAACCTATTGGTTGACCAACCTCCATTCGTGATGGAGCTAATTGACCAATCCCGAAAGACCCTCCTTCAATTGCAACATCGCTGTTTATTGAAGTTACTTCTCCGTCAAGATTAGTGACATTGTAACTCACATTGTATGACAAATTATCGTTGATCTCATTTGCATAGTTAAACATCAATTCAAGTCCTTTGATTCTTGTTGTTCCAGCGTTTACGATAGGCGTTCCAGAACCAGGAGCTGTGGCTCCAAGAATTCCAGAGAATGGAAGCCCAGGAATTAAAAGATCTACACGGTCTTCAATAAAATAATCGGCAACAATTTCTAATTTATTATCAAATATTTTCGCATCTAAACCGATATCAAGCTTTTCTGCTGTTTCCCATGAAGCTATAGCATTCGGTAATGGCCCTAGCGCTGTACCGTTGGTCAAAGTATTGTCAAATACATAAGTGGCTTCTCCACTAAGTGATGCTCTATACAAGTCACTTCCAACTAAGTTTCCAAGTGTACCGTACGATGCTCTCAATTTTAAGAAGTTTATAAAATTAACGTTTTCCATGAACGATTCTTCAGAAACTTTCCAACCAGCTGTTGCTGATTTGAAATAATCTACTCTATAATCTTGAGCAAATGCAGAAGAAGCATCTCTACGCAACATTGCAGAAATTAAATACTTCCCTTTGAAGTCGTACTGCAGACGTGCAAAATAAGACAAAAGTCGGTTGTCATATGTGTATGATCCAGTTTCTTTAGCCTCATTTGTTCCAGTGGTAAGTGCTATATCAGCAAATGCCCATGAGTTATTAGGAACATCATATCCAGTTGCAAATAATCCATCACCCCAATCTTTAGTCACGGCCATACCCAATGTAATTTCAGCATTGTGGTCGTTTAAGAATGTTTTTTTGTAGTTAAGGAAACTATCCCATGTGTAGGAGTTAAATTGTTCTTTACTTTGACTTACTGTACTTCGTGTTGTGTTGAATACCTTACCTGCTCCATACTCAACAATTGGTGAGAACGTTTTCCCCTTGTCAGAGTATGACTTGAACCCCATACGCGTGGTTGCAGTCAAGCCATCCAAAACTTTATATTCTATTTGGAAATTCCCTTCAATACTACTTCCAAAATAGGAGTTGTAGGTGTCTCTTATCTGAGAAAATGGATTAATAATCTCGTTACCAAAAGCGCCATTCAAATCTTCTTGATCTAAGGCATACAATGGCGAATAACTCAATGCATTAAACAATACAGAGCCTAGGCCAGATTCATTAATGGTTTTGCGCTCATTAGCGAAATAGTTTAGGTTTAGTGTTGTTTTTAAACGTTCATTTACGTCAATTCCTAATCTAAGCTTAACATTATCTCTTTTGAAGTTGGATTTGTTGCTCGCGATAATACCCTCTTGATCTAAGTGTGATGCTCCTAGGTAATAAGTAATTGCATCAGTACCCCCAGAAAGGCTCACATTGTGATTTGTAATCATAGCTCGATCAAAAAGGTTGTCTTGCCAATCGTTGTCGTTTTCTAAATTATTTAGATTTGGGTAAGGAATAGTTTCTCCATTTGCAGCATAACTTTCGTTTATTAATGCTGCATACTCTGAACCGTTGAGCAGAGACAATTTCTTAGTGGTCTCTTGAACACCTGAGTACACATTGTAAGACACTTGAGGTGCAGAGTTTTTAGAACCACTTTTTGTGGTGACTAAAATAACACCATTAGCTCCTAATATTCCGTATATAGCGGCTTGTGCATCCTTAAGAACAGTTAATGACTCAATATCGTCTGGGTTGACGCTATTCATAGAAGCTACATAACCATCTACAATAACAAGAGGATCATTGCTGCCATTAGTACTTACACCACGAACAAGAACACGAAATCCACTTCCTGGAGAACCAGATGCTGTGGTTACAGAAACTCCTGCAGATCTTCCTTGAAGTGCTTGCGCTACATCGACAGGCTTGAGTTTCTCAATAGTTTCAGACTTGATCATAGAAACAGACCCTGTAAGATCTTTTCTGCTTTTTGATCCATATCCAATAAGCACAACTTCGTCCAAAGATTCATTATCTTCTTCGAGATTGACTTGCATGTTAGCTGTAGCTGCAAGTTCTTGTGTCTTAAACCCTATGTAGGTAAACACAATAATTGAATTTTGAGAAACGTTGCTTAATGAGAAATTACCATCAAAGTCAGTGACTACACCATTACTTGTGTTTTTTACAAGGACGTTAACTCCAGGAAGCGGCATTCCATCCGCGCTGGATTTTACAGTTCCAGTTACTGAAATCGATTGCGCAAATGCATATGAAGAGCAAAGAGCAATCATCAGTATGGAATAAAATATTCTTTTCATAAAAATCGGTTTGTTTGTTTTTTGTTAAAATTATCATAACACAATGTTGTAGTTGAAAAATTTACCGCTACAAAAAATATACACACAATAAAAAAATAAACACCATCGTGTAAATCGTATTTACAAGAAGATATTTGGGGAGAGCACTAAAGAATTAAAGTTAAATCGTTTTCTTAAATTACATTTTTGTTTGGGTAGTGTATAGTTTTTTTTAAAAAAAATAAAATTACAACTCTAAAATATAATTAGCAAGGCATGTTTTTGGCGGTAAATCCATCTTTTTTCGCAAACGATATCGCTTAACCTCGACACTTCTAGGCGATATATTCAGCAATGGCGCTATCTCTTTTGATGATAAATTGAGCCTTAAATACGCACAAAGCTTTAAGTCATTTGGCGTTAGTTTTGGATGGTTTTGTTTGACTAATTTTAAGAAGTCCTTGTCGGCATTATCAAATGCCTCTTTAAATAATTTCCAGTCGTCAGTGTTATTTAGATTTTTATCAATTATTTTAATCACCTTATTAATACCCTGTGAAGAACTCTCTTCCTTGATTGCTGTTTTAATGGTATTTAAAAACTCGTTTTTCTTTATTAGACTCATTGTTGAGATGGCTAGTTCACGATTCTTACTTTCAATATCCAGTTCGAGTTTTTCATTTTTTAGTTGCATTAATTTTTGATTAGTTTCTAACTCATTAAGTGCCATTTCTTTTTGTGACTTAAGTAGCAACTGTTGCTGTTGGCGCTTATAATATCCTTTGTAAATAATATGGATAATTACAGAAAAAATTAGAAGAAGTATTACATAAATAGCTATGGCTAAAGCGGATAAATACCATGGGCGCTTGATAATGAATGGAAAAGAAGCAACATTTACAGTTTCTGTGTCCCCTATTTTGCCTTTAACCTTAAAATCATACTTGCCATAAGGAAGATTTTCAAATATTTGAGTACTCTCTGACTGCCAATTAGACCAATCTTCAGACCAGCCTTCTAGCTTATATGCGTAATTCAAGTCAACTATGTTTCCATACTGTGGAATGTTATAACTAAAATTTAGGTTGTTATTTTTGTAATTTAGTGTTGGTGATTGATATAAGTCCAATGTAGTTGTAGGCTCATTATTGATGTTTGCCTGTATATAGTTTATTTGGATATTCTGCCGATTTTCCTGCCTTGGAGTATCGACTTTTAGAACGAAATAGCCATTAGAAGACCCCAACAAATAATCAGAATCATTAATTTTTGTGAGGTTTTCAAATCCTACAACTACTTTTCTAAAATTAGGTATCGATAGCGGTATTTCCTCCAAGTTTGGCTTATCACTTAAACTTCCAGGACTCATAAGCAAGAGGTTATTGTCGGCAAAACACCATTTGATTTGATCGGTTCCGTTGACATCCAAAATGGTAGATGTTGAATTATAGCTGTCCAAAACATCAGAGATGAATGGAGCTTTGGTAAATGTCCCTGTTGAATCATCTAGCTTATAAACCCCATTGGCAGAAGTATAATAATAACTGTTTGAGAAATTTATAAAGTTTGAGCCGAAGCCAAAATCAATCGAATCTATTATCCTCGTATCATTTACTTTTTGAAAATCATTGGACAATTCCAAGACATGTAAACCCCGTAATTCGTGGTTAACATAAAGCCTTAGCCCATTGAGTTGAAAAAAACGGCTGGAAATATCAAAGCCTTGAATTTTGTTTCGATATTTCCAACGATTGGCTATATTTTCTAGCACGTGAAGACCAGAGTAATTTCCTTGTAAAATTAAATTTGTTCCTTTAATTTTCTTGAAATCCCAAGTTCCATTGGCATCTAATATTTTTGTTTTTATTCTACCATCTGCTACAACTAAAGTTCCTAAATCGTGACCGCAAAAAAGTTGATCATCAATAACTTTTAACGCCCATACCTGGCCGCTTGTTCCTTCAACAAAATCAAAATCTCCAGAACTATCATTTGATTTCTTGAACAGGCCCTGATTTGTACCAAGATATAAATCATTATTATGAACTACAGATGTGTAAACAGTCCCTATTTTTCCTTTTGCATCATTATAAACCCTAAATCTTGATGATAAATTCACATGACTTATTCCAATATCCATTCCTAACCAAATGTTGTTTATTTGATCCTCAAAAATCGACAGAACCGTATTGTTACTCAGTCCTTTTTCATAACTCAATCGGTACTTAAGACGTCCATCATTTTCAATGTGAATCAATCCGTTTGAAATAGTCCCCAAAACCAAACTACCATCAGTAAGTTGTTTAGATGTATAAATGGTTAAGTCGTTTGTGTCTATATTTAATTTCCAAGGGCTAACCTGGTTGTCCTTTACAAAATAAAAGCCATTTTTAGAGGTTATAAAGAGGAGTTTGTTTTCTATTATTGAAATCCCAACAAGTCTTGAGGCTATCAACGACGGATGGTCTGTTACTAATACCTCAATCCCATTAACAATTTTGTATATCCCCTTATTTTTTTTTGCAAAATAAATAATCCCTTTAACATTAAATATGTTCCAGATTTCATCGGCCGATTCTATGACACGGCTTTTCTTAGTATCCCGATTAAGCATATAAATTCTGGACAGGGATTGAAATAAAATCCAGTCATTTAGAACTTTAATATTCCAAAACTGTTCTTCTTCCAAAACAGATATGTCATACTCCTTAAGAAGAGATTGATAAATTAGGTCTCCATATTGATTGTGCTCCCAATAGCCAAAGTCCATGTAACTGCCCGAATAAACTTTTGAACCATCAGCATTGACAGATCGAACAATAGAGCTGTCAGGTGTAGGATGAAGTTTCCACTTTGAACCATTAAATTCAAGAACTCCAGAATTATTGGCAAAATACATTTTCTGATCATCAGATTGGGTAATGCCCCAATTTTGATTTGCCGCATCGTATACATCTGGGGAGAAAGTCATCACAGGGGGATGCTCTTGAGCATGGCCCAAAAAGACAATATGGAAAAAAAGTGTAAATTTTAATAACCTCATTGTTAAACTAATTAAACTGCAAAAAAGTTAAATGTATCGATTGATTGGATTCGCAAAATACAAATTTTTAACAAAGTGAAGATAAAATTTAAAACTCAAACAAATACAAATGATTTATTTCTACCATACAATAGCATCAAATAATTGTTTTTTAAAGTAAATTACACCTTTAAAATTTATCACTTATTTCACTGGAAAAAAGGAATTATTCAGAACTAATTTAAGCACTATTAATTATACAACAGAATTAAAAAATAACCATACATAAGTTATTACATAAAATCACAATAATTAAAATAAAATTCAATAAGTAAAAACTCAAAACAAAATAAAAAAGCAAAGCACCGCCGAAGCGATGCTCTACCAATTAACCAATTTAACTTTGTAATAAGATATTAAATTACACTATAAATATAGAACAGTATTTAATACGCTGCAAGCACTATGTAACAAACGGCTTATTGATGTAATAAACGGCCATCTGATGTAATAAACGGGAAAAAAAGCATTAAAAAATATGTTTTTTTATGAAAATATTAGGAAATATTTATCATTAATTAATAGTAATACTATTATATTTGCATTGTTTTACTATGGAAAATTCAAATTTGCAAATAAAAATAAGAAGTTCTCTTTTTTCTAAGGACCCTGAATCCTCGGACTTAGGGAGGGACATCATTTCTAAAAGCATTGAAATGATTAATTTGTTGGGGTTTGAATCTTTTACGTTTAAGAAACTCGGAGAAGCAATTGGATCAAACGAAAGCTCAGTTTACCGCTATTTTTCCAACAAACACATGCTATTAGTATACCTTGTAAACTGGTATTGGAGTTGGATGGACTATAAGATTGTTTTAGAAACTTCGAAACTCAACAAAGCAGAAGATAAAATAAAAATGTCTATAGAGCTTCTTGTAGCTGACATCAAACAAGACAGCAATTTTTCTTTCATTAACGAAGTTTTACTCAATAAAATTATTATCTCTGAGTCATCCAAAGCGTACCACACAAAAGATGTTGACAACGAAAATGAGAAAGGATTTTATAAAACATATAAACAGGTCGTTCAAAGGGTGAGTGATTTTATTTTAGAATACAATCCAAAGTACGAGTTTCCGCATATGTTGGTGTCTACTATTATAGAAGGCGCACACCAACAACGATATTTTGCAGAGCATCTGCCTGCACTAACGGATGTTAAAAAAGGTCAAAACAACATCATACGCTTTTACACAAACCTTATTATTAGAACATTAAAATGACATTAAAACTGCTTTATAAAATTCACCTTACCCGTATTGTTTTTAGCAGTATTCTCGCTCTAACAATCATTCTTCAATCGGCAGCACCTATTTTCGATTCAAGTTTTGACACAGATTACAATATAGATTGGAACGATTCAGATTCTAGTGAGTCCGATATAGTTGATGTTGAAGAAAACGAACATAAGAAAGATTGTAACCCTTTACTTCATTTTTATTGCCAGTCGTGTACATCTGGCTTAACCAATGCATGCTATCGTTTGCACAAACATTCTAACATACAATTAGATATAAATTTACCTCCTCCACAACAATTTTGTATTTAAATTTTAAAAAGATAGTCTCTTTTTTAAAACTATCCGAACAACAAGAACCTAATTAATCTTTTTTTTAAAATTAATAAACCTAATTTGTAATTAATCATGAATCATTTAAGTCCTTTTAAAAATTTAAAATCTGACATTCCTGCTAGTATTGTTGTATTCTTTGTTGCACTCCCTTTATGCTTAGGTATCGCCTTAGCCAGTGGTGCCCCATTGTTTTCTGGCCTAATTGCTGGAATTATTGGGGGTATTGTTGTTGGATTACTCAGCGACTCTGCTATTGGAGTTAGCGGCCCAGCAGCGGGATTAGCAGCTATCGTTTTAACCTCTATTGGAACGCTTGGCGGTTTCGAAAACTTTTTACTTGCTGTTGTTCTAGGTGGTGTCATACAAGTTCTTTTTGGTGTACTCAAGGCTGGAGTAATTGGCTATTACTTTCCTTCGTCTGTGATCAAGGGCATGTTAACAGGAATAGGAATCATTATTATCATAAAACAAATTCCTTATTTCTTTGGCTACGACAAAGTACTTGCTGCAAATGCAAGTTTTACAGAAATGTCTAACTTCATTAGCCCTGGAGCTACACTTATCGCCTTTATCGGCCTAGGCATCTTAATTTTGTGGAATACTTGGTTGAGTAATGCGCATAAATTTTTTCAAATCATACAAGGCCCAGTTGTGGCAGTTGGAGTAGGAATATTATATTTTATATTAACTAAAAATAATCCCAGCTGGCAAATAGAATCGGCCTTATTGGTGAATGTTCCAGTACCAGGTGATATCAACTCGTTTCTTGGGCAATTTTCTAGTCCTGATTTCAGTCAAATAAGTAATCCTGAAATTTGGTTAACAGCCTTCACAATCGCGCTTGTGGCAAGTTTAGAAACCTTACTATGTGTTGAAGCCACAGATAAATTAGATCCCAGAAAAAGAGTTACTCCGACAAACAGGGAACTTTTTGCACAAGGAACCGGAAATATTATTTCGGGCTTAATTGGGGGGCTCCCAATTACACAAGTTATTGTACGCAGTTCAGCGAATATTCAATCTGGTGGAAAAACAAAAACATCGGCAATTGTCCATGGTTTTTTGTTGTTGCTTTCAGTATTAATTATTCCAAAGCTTCTTAACAATATTCCGTTATCCGTTCTTGCATCCATATTATTAGTTGTTGGATATAAGCTTGCTAAACCTAAACTATTTATTTCTATATACAAGCAAGGATGGAAGCAGTTTGTTCCGTTCATAGTTACCGTACTTGGAATCATCTTTACAGATCTTCTAATTGGAATTGGACTAGGATTAGCGGTTGGTGTAATTGTGGTTCTTATTAAAAGCTTCCAAAACTCGCACTTTTTGCACATAGAAGATAAAAGCAATGGAGTCCGAAAATTAAAAATGACTCTTGCAGAAGAAGTTACATTTATAAATAAAGGAGCAATTCTCAAAGAACTAGAAGCTATTGAAAAAGATACTAATCTAGAAATTGATGTTCGAAAAACACGTTTTTTAGACTATGATATTATTGAAATTCTCGAAGATTTCTCACTCAAAGCCAAAAATAGAAATATTGATATCACTCTAATATCTGAACGTGGAACAGTAAAAAATCCCGAAAGTTTTATTGAATTTTTTAAACTACGCCCTAAGGCATAATAATTTATAACAATTAATATTAAAATATAAAAATAATGAACGCACACACAAAAGATACACAAGATAAAATGACCCCTCAACTAGCAAAAAATGCTTTAGTTGAAGGTAACACACGTTTTGTTCAAGGCCAACAAGCTGGTCGAGACCTTATAAATCAAGTGAAACAAACAAGCACTGGACAATATCCGTTTGCTACTGTATTAAGTTGTATAGATTCTAGAGTTTCGTCCGAACTGATATTTGATCAAGGAATTGGTGATATATTCAGTGTTAGAATTGCTGGGAATTTCGTCAACGAGGACATTCTTGGAAGTATGGAATTTGCCTGCAAATTGGCAGGAACAAAATTGGTTGTTGTATTAGGGCACACTGCCTGTGGCGCTGTAAAAGGAGCTTGTGATCATGCGCGCCTAGGAAACCTCACGGCTTTAATAAATAAAATTGAACCTGCTGTAGAAGCCGTTACTGAACCAACAGACGAAAGCCAAAGAAATTCCTCCAACATCGATTTTGTCAATGAAGTGGCAAAAAAGAATGTATATATGACTATCGATAACATTCGTGAATCAAGCCAAGTTCTAAAAGAAATGGAAGATGCTGGCGAAATTGAAATCGTTGGGGGTATGTATGACATAAAAACTGGAGAAGTAATATTTTATTAATGTATGAAACTCAGATTTATATTGAGCATTGGCCTTCTTTTTTGGGGGTCAATGTTTGTTAAAGCTCAAACCGATACTGGAAATTGGCTGATGTATTTTGGCACTAATAAAGTCAGTGAAAAATTCAGTATTCACACAGAAGCTCAATACCGAAATCATACCATTAGCCCAACCAATATCGAACAGTTATTGCTTCGTACTGGGCTAAATTACCATTTCAAGCCCAACGCATCGGCGACTTTTGGTTACGCACATATTGGCAACTATGAATACGACTCTGAAAGGAAAAGTCCAGAAGTTGAAGAGCATCGTATATGGCAACAGTTTTTGACCACCAATACCATTGGTCGAGTAAAACTGGAACATCGTTATCGCCTGGAAGAACGTTTTGTAGAAGATGATTTCAAAATGCGCTTTCGTTATCGATTAATGGTTTTTGTGCCTCTAAATCGTCCTAAAATAGAAGCGGGAACTCTATACTTAGGTATTTATGATGAGATATTCATCAATGATAAACGTAATTTTTTTGATCGCAACCGATTGTACGGAGGATTAGGCTATCAATATGCAAACAACATGCATTTTCAAGTAGGTCTATTGCGCCAAGAAGTACAAACTACTGCCAAAACATTTTTACAGTTTGGCTTGATTTTTAATACAGACTTAAGAAATACTAAAAATTAATTTAATTTTGGAAACTTGGCTTTGATTTTATTCAAGGCCAAGTTATCTATACCGCCAATATGCTTGTGTTTATGTCGTGTACCGCATGCATAAGATCCGTCTTGAACTTGTGCCCCAATAGTTTGGTAAGCTTCCCTAAACGTCGCGCCATTTTGCACCAGTGAATTGATGCTATCTACAGTAAATAAATACTTATACTTATCGTCATCCAAATTCACAGATTTAACTTCAATCTGTTTCAGTCCATAATCAAAAATAGACAATACAGTTTTTAGCGTCTCAAAAGCTGAGATCATTGGCGATTTTAATAATTGAAAATCCCGATGGTAGCCGCTTGGTAGATTGTTCGTCATCAATTGTATTTGAGACGACAATCCTTGTAAGCCATTACATTTCGAACGTATTAATTCAAATACATCTGGATTTTTTTTGTGCGGCATGATGCTACTCCCTGTTGTAAGCTCTTCTGGAAAGCTGATAAAATCAAAATTTTGACTCATGTACAAGCAGATATCCATTGCAAACTTGGAAAGAGTAAATGCTAGGTTTCCTAAACTCGATGCAATTATCTGTTCGTTTTTCCCTCTTGACATTTGAGCAGATACCACATTGTATTTTAAATCTGAAAAATTCAGTAATTCTGTTGTCATCTCACGATCAATTGGGAAGGAGCTCCCATAGCCAGCTGCAGAACCTAACGGATTTTGATCCACAACTTTTTGTGCTGATTGAAGCACTATAACATCATCAATGAGAGATTCGGCATAAGCCGAAAACCAAAGCCCAAAAGACGATGGCATAGCCACTTGAAGATGCGTATAGCCAGGCAATAATTTTGACTTATGTTGTTCTGCTAAATTCAATAATGTATCAAACAAGACTTTAACTTGCTTTTGAATGCTATTCAAATTATCTTTATAATACAACTGCAAAGCCACCAAAACTTGATCATTTCTTGAGCGTGCAGTATGTATTTTTTTTCCAGCAGTGCCAATACGCTGGGTTAGCTCGTGCTCAATTTTAGAGTGAACATCCTCAAACTGATTTTCGATTTTAAAAATACCGCGCTTTTCTTCTTCTAAAAGTTTGCCGATAGCGTGCTCAACTTGTTTAAGCTCACCCTTGTCTAAAATTCCAATATGGGCTAACATTTTGGCATGTGCAAGGGAGGCTTGTAAATCGTACTTAGCAATATACAAGTCAATGTCTCGATCATCTCCTACCGTAAACGCTTCAATAGTTTTATCAATAGATACTCCTTTGTCCCAAAGTTTCATAGATTATAGTATTTTATTTAATAATTGAATATATAATGCAATCCCTTCTTCAATTTCATGTACGAAAATAAACTCATTAGCTGTGTGTGATCGAGTACTGTCTCCAGGTCCTAACTTCAGTGAAGGACAACTCAACACCGCCTGATCTGATAGAGTTGGCGAACCGTATGTTTCTCTCCCCAACTCAATCCCCGCCCGGACTAAGGGGTGGTTTTTAGAAATACTAGAGGAATTTAAATTTGTGCTTCGCGCTGTTACTTTTGCATTTGGCAAATGCTCTTGTAGAAGAGCTACAATTTGAGCATTGGAATAACAATCGTTCACACGCACATCTACCACCATAACAACCTTTGCTGGAACGGCATTATGTTGCTGACCCGCATTAATTTGTGTAAGTGTCATCTTTACACTACCCAAAGCCTCAGATTCTTGTTCAAATTGATAGGCCTTTATCCACTCCATCACTGGAATGGCATTATATAGCGCATTGTTCTCATTGGGGTGAGCGGCATGACTCGGCGTACCTGACACCTCAATATCAAAAACTACCAAACCTTTTTCGGCAACTGCCAAATGCATTTGAGTAGGCTCACCAACTATAGCTACATCAATTTTTGGAACAATGCTTAGCATAGCATTGAGGCCATTTGGCCCACTACTTTCTTCTTCTGCTGAGCCCACGAAAACCAAGTTATAACCCAATGAATCCCGATCATAAAAATAAGTAAATGTTGCTAAAAGAGACACCAAACACCCCCCTGCATCGTTACTCCCAAGACCATAAAGCTTGCCATCTTCAATATGTGCGTCAAAGGGGTTTTTTGTGTATCCGCTGTTGGGTTTAACAGTGTCGTGGTGGGAATTGAGCAAAAGTGTTGGTTTTGAATCATCAAAATATTTATTAGTTGCCCATACGTTATTTTGATGACGATTATATAGAATGTCAAAAGAATGAAACCACTGCTCCAAAAGCAAGGCCGTTGGGTCTTCTTCAGATGAAAATGAAGGCGTTTCTATCAAGTTCTTTAATAATTCAATAGCCGACTGAGTAAGAGAGTCTATAGTCATCATAGTGTTAAAGTTGTGTAGTTGTTGGAATCCCCCGAAAGCATACTTGGCTGACCAATACATACCCTCGAAACCTGATGTTGTAAAGCTTCAAAGCAATTTTGTAATTTTGGCAACATACCGTCTGAAACTACTCCTGATTTTATAAGTTCATCATATATCAACTTATCTATTGCTTTTATGACTGAATTTTCATCATTCTTGTCTTTTAAAACTCCTTGTTTTTCAAAACAGTAATATAATGTAACATCAAAAATATCGGCTAGAGATTTTGCTATTGAGGCGGCAATAGTGTCTGCATTGGTGTTGAGTAATTGTCCTTTTTTATTGTGCGTAATTGCAGAAAAAACTGGTGTTAAACCTGCACTTAACAACAATGAAATATAGTACGAATTTACATTTTGAACATCCCCCACAAATCCATAGTCAACATCCAAAACAGGCCGTTTTACAGATTGAATAGAATTAGCATCAGCTCCAGAGCAACCTATAGCGTTACAGCCCAGTGCTTGTAGCTGAGCTACTATCGAAGTGTTTATTTTTCCAGCATAAACCATAGTGATTACTTCCAGAGTATTAGCATCAGTAATACGCCGTCCATCCACCATTTGAACCTCTAATTGCATTTTTTTTGATAATTCTGTCGCTGATTTTCCACCACCATGTACCAATAGTTTAGATCCATCAATAGCAGCAAATTGAGACAAGAATAAATTTTTGGCTTCAGGATCATCTAGAATATGACCTCCTATTTTTACAATACTTAATGACTGTTTCATAATGACTCTAAAATTTGTTTCAACACAATTTGAGCAGCAAAAGTTCGGTTATTAGATTGGTCGATGCATAAAGACTTTGGACTATCAAGTACAGCGTCCTCTACCACAACGTTTCGTCGGACTGGAAGGCAATGCATAAATTTAGCTGTGCCAATTTTCTCTTCTGTAATCATCCAATTTGATTTTGGTTTTAGAATTTTTCCATAATCAGTAAAACTGCTCCAGTTTTTGGCGTAAATAAAATCCGCATTTTTAAAAGCTTCTATTTGGTTATTGGATACCGCTGTGTGTTTTACAATTGATGGATCCAAATCATAGCCCTTAGGATGAACTATACTAAAATCCACATCTTGAAGCTGCATGGTCCGCACAAAAGAATTGGCAACTGCATGCGGTAAAGCTTTTGGATGTGGGGCCCATGAAAGCACAACCTTTGGCTTGATTTTATCACTTTGCTCTGCAATGGTAATGGCATCTGCTAATCCTTGCAAAGGATGAGCTGTAGCACTCTCCAAATTGATTAGTGGAACTGATGCATAAGCAGCTAAGGCATTCAAAACCCACTCGGACTGATCCTTGACCTTGTCTGTTAAAGTTGGAAATGCTCTTACACCAATAATAGTGGCGTATTGAGAAATGACTTGAGCGGCTTCTTTTATATGTTCCGAAGACTGTAAGTCCATAACCGCACCTTCTTCAAACTCTAATTGCCATGCGTCATTGACATTCAAAACAATGACACTCATTCCCAAATTTTTAGCTGCCAACTCTGTGCTTATTCGCGTTCTTAAACTTGCATTAAAAAACAATAAGACTAAAGTCTTTTGAGTACCGAGACTACTGTACGCATATGGATTGGCTTTTAATGCAAGGGCATCTTGAACGGTTTTGTTCAAATCTTTAATACTTTTGATGTTTAAAAAGTGATTCATAATTCTTGTTTTAGAGCGCTGAAAAAAGTATCAATATGTTCTTTTTTAATCGTTAAAGGAGGTAAAATGCGTATTAAATTTGGGTTTTTGGAACTTCCTGTAAATATCCTGTGGTTAAACAGCAGTGATTTCCTTAATTGAGCAACTGGGAATTCAAATTGCAATCCTAGCATCAAACCTCTGCCCTTGAGTTGAATAATTTGAGGAATATCTTTGGCCTGTTCTCTAAAATAAAGTTCCATTTGCTTAGCATTCTGCATCAAATCTTGATGCTTTAATACCTCCAAAACACTAAGTGCCGCAGCACAGGCCAAATGATTACCTCCAAAGGTTGTTCCTAAAAGCCCATAAGAGGCTTGAATTTCTGGATGAATCAAAATTCCACCAACAGGAAATCCGTTGCCCATGCCTTTGGCCATAGAAATAATGTGCGGGGTAATCCCATGTTTTTGAAAAGCAAAAAAATCTCCGCTTCGGCCAAATCCAGACTGCACCTCGTCGGCAATGAGCACAGCACCATAAGTTTTGCAAAGTGTTTCTAGTCCTTGACAAAACGCTGTAGTACTTTGATCCAACCCACCTACTCCTTGAATACATTCAATAATAATAGCGCAGGTTTCTCCTTTTTTAAGCGTGTTCTCTACCGCCTCCAAATCCCCTAATGGAATAAAATCAACTTTTTGCTGTGCATTAAGTGGTGCTATAATTTTTGTATTGTCCGTGCTCGCTACCGCTGCAGAGGTCCGCCCATGAAAAGAATTTTCAAAGGCAATAATGGATGCTTTGTTGGTATGAAATGAGGCTAACTTTAAAGCATTTTCATTGGCCTCTGCCCCCGAACTACATAGAAATAATTCATGGTTTTGACATCCAGAATCTATGGCCAATTCTTTGGCCAATTCAATTTGTAATGGGTTTTTAACCGCATTACTATAAAAACCAATTTGGTTCAGCTGTTGAGTTATACTCTCAACATATTTAGGATGAGCATGCCCGATAGAAATCACAGCATGTCCGCCGTAGAGATCCAAATATTGTGTGTCTTGATCATCAAAAACATAGACATCTCTTGCACGAACTGGCGTTACATCAAACAAAGGATAAACGTCAAATAATTTCATACTTGATTGGTCTTTATAGCATTAATTTTCTGAAATGAAGCTACCATTCCTTGAATCAAAGAAGAGCTTAAACCTTTGTGTTCCATTTCATTCAATCCTTCAATAGTACAGCCCATTGGTGTGGTCACTTTATCTATTTCTTCTTCAGGATGATGTCCATTTTGTATCAAAAGTTGTGCTGCGCCTTCACTGGTATGCATGGCCAATCGTTGCGCTTCTTTGGCGTCGAAACCCAATTGTATAGCTGCCTGAGTAGTGGCGCGAATCAACCGCATCCAAAAAGCAATACCACTAGCACACACTACTGTTGCGGCTTGCATTTGCTCTTCCGGAATACAAATTGTTGCTCCAAGTCTATTGAAAATAGCTTCGGCAACAGATAATCTTGATTTGCCTGTTTGATTACTGCACAAGCAGGTCATGGATTTACCAACAGCAATAGCAGTATTAGGCATCGCTCTTATGATGTAATTTTGAGCTCCAACTATACTTTCTATTTTAGAAATAGAAAATCCGGTTATAGTAGAAATCACAATATGCTTTTCTGTAAGATGTGACGCAATTGATTCTAAAATAGATTGTAAATGCGCGGGCTGAACTGCAAAAATCAGAATATCAGAATTCTGTACAGCATTACTATTGTCCGTCGTTAGATGAACATTCTTGTAGCCATCGAACTCTTTAAGTGCTTCTAGCCCTCTTCGCGTTAAATACAAAGATGTAATGGCGTTGTTGATAATAAGCCCTTTAGCAATCGAGCGCCCTAGGTTACCTGTTCCAATAATTGCTATTTTCATAGTTTATAATGTGTTTAATTGAGTGTTAATTCTTCTCCTTTTGAAATTGATCTAATTGTTTTCAAAAATCTATCTTCGATTATGAAAATTGTCTCTAAATTTGGATCTTCTGAATGATTGATAAAACCCCCTAGTGGTGTTCTTATAAAACCATTTTCAAATCGATTGTCACGAACATGTGAAATACCTAAAATCACCCCCTTCTTAATATCTTCAGAAGCGAATAAGCCCAAACCTTCTATTTTCGATTTGGCAATTGTAAGCTCTTTTGGTAATGGTCTGTAAGTCATGATTAGAAATAATTTGCTTTGAGTTTTAGTCCTGTTGTTTCTTCAATTCCAAACATCAAATTCATGTTTTGAATAGCTTGGCCTGAAGCGCCTTTTAAAAGATTATCGATGGCACTAGTTATGAGTAATTTATTGTTGTATTTAGTAAGATGAAGTATACATTTATTGGTGTTTCCCACCTGTTTAAGATGGACTTCATTTTCAGAAATAATGGTAAAAGGTGCATCTTTATAAAAAGACTTATAAAGCGATTGAATGGCCTCTAAGCTTTCATCAAGTTTTAAATATAAGGTCGCAAAAATTCCGCGAGAAAAATTTCCTCTATTTGGGATAAAGTTTAGCTCAGAATCAAACTCTTTTTGTAGTGAAACTAAAGACTCTTTAATTTCCCCTAGATGTTGATGCCCAAAAGCTTTGTAGTGCGAAAAATTATTATCACGCCATGTAAAATGAGTTGTGGCGGAAGGCTTTGTTCCTGCACCTGTGGCCCCTGTAACAGCGTTGATATGTACTGGATTTTGTATCAAATGATGAGCGGCCAACGGCAATAGTGCCAGCTGAATCGCTGTTGCAAAACAACCAGGATTAGCAATGTAATTAGCCTTTATTATCCAATTTTTATTTAATTCGGGCAGCCCGTATATAAATTGTTTAGCTTGAAAATTAGCTGAAGTTTTCAGCCTAAAATCATGACTTAAATCTATGATTTTTGTACGGCTTGAAAACTCATGACTCTCTAAAAACGTTTTTGAATTACCATGCCCTAAACACAAAAACAAAACGTCGACGTTTAGATTGATTTGATCCGAAAACTGTATAGTGGTTTCGCCTAACAAATCTTGATGAATAGCACTCAGTGGTCGCCCAGCACTTGATGTGCTGTACACAAAATTTATAACTGCTTTTGGGTGATTTAACAACAATCGAATTAGCTCACCAGCAGTATATCCTGCTCCACCAATTATTCCAACTTGTATCATGATTTAGAATTTAAATTTTGAATAATTTTATTTTGATTGGCCGTTATTTTTATAAATCCTTTCGCATCGTCGGCAGTCCATGCAGTATTCATTTCGCCATAGCTTGCAAAATTAGAGTTCATTAAGTCATAATCAGATTTAATACCCTCTATTGTAAAATGATAAGGCTTCAAAACAACAGTGACATCTCCACTAACACTATCCTGACTAGATTGAAAAAATGCTTCCATATCACGCATCACAGGATCTAGGTATTGACCCTCATGTAGATGCATCCCATAGTAACTAGCCATACTGTCTTTGTGTTGCAGTTGCCATTTGGAAAGGGTGTGTTTTTCCAACAAATGATGGGCTTTGATGATGATCAGAGCTGCAGCAGCTTCAAATCCCACCCTACCCTTGATTCCAACAATAGTATCACCAACATGGATATCTCTTCCAATGGCGTAAACAGAAGCAAGTTTATTAAGTTTTTGAATATTTTGAACCGGAGTGTTTGAAGTACCGTCAACAGCTAATAATTGACCTTTATCAAAAGTTAACACAACAGTTCTTTGATCCTCCTCTAGCAATGGTGAGGGGTATGCCTCTTCTGGTAAAGCCAAGTGAGATGTCAAGGTTTCATCACCGCCTACACTCGTCCCCCAAAGGCCTTTATTAATAGAATATTTAGCTTTATCCCAAGCCAAGTCAACCTCCTTAGATTTTAAATACGTGATTTCATCTTCCCTACTTAATTTATTATCACGAATAGGGGTTATAATTTCAATTTCTGGTGCCAAAGTTTGAAAAATCATATCAAAACGCACTTGATCGTTTCCTGCTCCTGTGCTTCCGTGTGCAATGTATTTAGCATTTATAGATTTGGCATAGGTTACTATTTCTATGGCTTGGATTATGCGCTCAGCACTGACGGAAAGTGGATAGGTGTTATTTTTGAGAACATTTCCAAAAATTAAATACTTAACAACTTTTTGATAAAATTGCTCTGTGGCTTGAATGTTTTTGTAGGCAAACACACCCATTTTATAGGCTTTTGCCTCAATGGATTCAATTTCATTTTTAGTGAAACCCCCTGTATTTACACTAACGGCATGAACCTCATAACCAAGATCTTTTGACAGATGTACTGCGCAATAAGAGGTATCCAATCCGCCACTGTAGGCCAAAACTAATCTGTCTTTAGAATTCATTTTTTTGTTTTTTAAGAAAAAGAGTTTGTTTAATACTTTTTTAGCGTTTGAAAGTTGAGGTCTTAATTTTTTTTTGATGTTTCTTTTTTTGCTGTTTTGGATCGAACAACATCCCGGTGCACAAGCACATTGTTTGTTCAGTACGCTGTAAGACATCATAATTTTTACAAGTTTGACAGCCCTTCCAAAAAGACGGTTCCTTAGTCAATTCAGAAAAGGTCACAGGTTTGTACCCCAAATCCGTATTAAGCTTCATCACGGCCAGCCCTGTGGTAATGCTAAACACCTTTGCTTTTGGATATTTAGTTCTAGAGTGATCGAATACCAATTGTTTGATTTTTTTTGCTAATCCCTGGTTTCTATAATCGGGATGTACAATTAGACCAGAATTGGCTACAAATCGCTGGTGGTCCCAAGTTTCGATGTAACAAAATCCAGCAAATTTATCCCCATCTAACGCAATAACTGCATCGCCTTGATCCATCTTTTTACAAATGTATTCGGGAGAGCGCTTAGCAATACCTGTACCTCTGACTTGTGCAGCAGATTCAATGGTGGCACAAATAACTTGTGCATAAATATGATGTGATTTATCTGTGATAACTAGTTTCATTATCAGAAGATTAATTAGAGTTAAAGCTTAAAGAAAATTGAAAAGGAAGAACCGGACTCACCTAAGTTCCAAAAAATACAAATACACCCTAAGGGCGACGGCGGTTGTGAGGCGGACACAATGGAGCACTACTCGGTAGAGTTAGTGAACAAATGTTTGGTAGTAAAAACTTTGTGTCAATCATGATAATTTTATAACGGGGTAAAACTATAAATTAATTTTTTATTTGATACTTCGAATCCAAATTATTTTCAAAAATTAAAGAATTATCATTTGAAAATAAAAAAATTAAATATTTGTCAATTAAAATTCTGTATATCAAATAAAACTTAAAAAATGCGTACAAAAAAGCCACCTTTAGGTGGCTTTTGTTGTGATTTATTATGGTGAAATACTAATTATCTGAAGCTGGAAGTCGCTGGTAAACATAAAACTTATCAACTTTACCGTTCTCAAAATATACATCTGACAAATGAATAACGCTCCTATCTTGACCCTCAACTGTCATAGTAACTTGTGCCCCAGTGACCACCCACTGCCCATCTTTTTGAGCTTCCATATCATTAACTTTCATTGGAAATGAGAAAAATGTATTCCATTTTGGGTTTGCTCCATCAAACCATTGTGCCAAAAATTCTGCATGTGCTTCCTTACCTTTAATATATTCCCCATTTGGGCCCCAAATTTGTATAGACTCAGATTCCATTTCCATAATGGCTTCAATATCTCTGCTGTTGTGGACTGCAATATATTCATCCCACAATTTTACAACAGAATTATCTCCAGAGGAAGCCGTATAGGTTCGATTTGGTGTTTTTAAATAACCAACTTCTCTGTCAACTTCCACAATTTTTTCTGGGGGTGAGGTTTTTTTTGTATTACCAATACTAATGGCGCAAGAAGACATCAAGATTAACGTCATACTGAGCAATGCTACTCTATTCATTGTTTAATGTTTTAAAATGATTAATAATATAAATA
>JAQCJC010000025.1 GCA_027593245.1 Bacteroidota bacterium
ACGAATTTAGCTTCAGATGCCATTGCATCGGATGTATGGACCAACACTACAGCTACACCATTGGATGTGGTTTATAGTTTTACGCCAGTATCGTCGGACAATTGTACAGGCGCAGCCTTTACAGTCACTGTTACGGTCAATCCTTTACCAGTTCCAGCCCCAGCGTTTATTGACTCTAAATGTGATGATGATACCGATGGTTTACAGACCTTTGATATGAGTGGAGTAGCGGCCCAGGTGATAGGGGCGCAGACGGATATGGTGGTGAGCTACCATCTTACACTAACAGATGCAGAGAACAACACTGCTGCCTTGGGTGATAACATCACCACAACGACACCAAACCTGCAAACGATCCACATACGATTGGAGAACACTCTTACCAATTGTTATGCCACCAGTACCATAGATTTGGTGGTTGATCCTTTGCCTGAGGTAGATTTGGAGGACAATTATGTGATTTGTTCTGATGCTACAGGAGGCGGATTAGATTATGTTGTTGTTGATCCAGGGCTTTCACCATCGACTTACAATTTTATATGGCGAGACGAACTTGGAGATGTACTCAGTACTGATTCAACCTACACGGTTGATCAGGGTGGTATTTATAGCTTAGAGGTCAGTTTTACTTCAACAGCCGCAGACTGCTCAGCACCTTTGGAGATTTTCACGGTTAGTGAGAGTGGAGCACCAGCAGTGACAGTAGATGTGGTGACTGAGGCTTTTGCAGACACACATGTGGTTGTCGCTACAGCTGTTGGGACAGGGATTTACGAATTTAGTTTGGATCAGGGTCCATGGTTAGACAGTGGAACATTTATAGGGGTAGATCCTGGCGAGCATACGGTTTATGTACGGGATGTGAATGGTTGTGGTGTAACAGCAACGATGATTTATATTGTAGATTATCCAAAATATTTCACACCCAATGGCGATGGCTACCACGATACGTGGAATATTAGCAGTTTAAGGTATCAAGCTAACGCAAAAATTTATATATTTGACAGGTACGGAAAATTACTTAAGCAAATCACCCCTGCAGGTGAAGGATGGGACGGCACATACAATGGCCATCCGATGCCAACCTCAGACTATTGGTTTTCGTTAGAATACCATACTCAAGGCCAAAACGAGCTTAAGCAATTTAAAGCACATTTTACTTTGAAAAGATAAAATTAAAATGAAATTAACCAATAAAATTACATTTCTGCTTGTCTTGTGTTTTTCAATTCATGAACTTCAAGCACAAGAAGGATTACCAATATATTCAGATTACTTGACTGATAATTACTATTTGATTCACCCATCGATGGCTGGGGTAGCTAATTGTAATAAAGTTCGATTGACTGCCAGACAACAATGGTTTGGACAGGAAAACGCGCCAAGTTTACAAACATTAAGTATTAATGGGCGAATTGGGGATTCTCAATCTGGAGTTGGTGCTATTGTTTTTAATGATCAAAACGGATATCATTCTCAAACAGGAGCCTATTTTACTTATGCACATCATTTGATGTTTTCTAGAAACACAATCGACTTAAATATGCTCTCGTTTGGCCTAAGCGCTGGAATGATTCAGTATAAGTTAGATGAGACTGCTTTTATTGAGTTTGACCCCATTATTGGAGGTATAGAACAAAGCGCTACAGACTTTAATGTGGACTTTGGATTTTCATACCATTTTATTAATTTCTATGCGCACGCGACGATCAAAAATCTTCTTAAAAATGAAGGAGTTAACATCAACGAGCAAGGAGTTAGTTATGATAATCTGACAACATACCTTTTTTCTGCAGGAAATGTATTTTCAAAATTTGGAAGTGATTGGAGTTTTGAACCATCTATTTTGTTTTCGTACAAAGACGCTACTGAAGAATCATTTTTTGACGCAAATTTTAAAGCTTACAGAGATTTTGATTTTGGTTCGATCTACGCGGGAGTGTCATACAGAAGAAGTTTTGATGGAGCAGAATATATCAACGGAAACACGGTCAGCAGTCAAAAGCTACAATATTTTACACCGCTTGTTGGTATTGAATACAACAACTTTATGTTTGCCTACACCTATTCTTATCAAGCCAATTCGATTGTTCTTGACAATGGAGGGTACCATCAGTTGACACTAGGGTTCAATTTTGGATGCCGTAAAGAAAAGTATGACTGTAACTGTCCAAGTGTGAATTAGATTTTAATCTAATTTTTTAATAGTCCTTTTTTCCAAATTCATCAAATTAGCAAGTACATCAGTCGATCCATTAGTGAAGAATGAATAATTCACACTCTGTTGAATAGAATTCAAAAGATTATATTTTTCAAGTATTGCTTTGGTTTGTTTTGCAACTGCAGGGCCAGATTCTATTATTGTAATGCCCTCAGGCAGTAATTTTTTGAGAACAGGTATTAAAAAATGATAGTGTGTACACCCCAACACCAAATTATCTATTTTGGCCTCTAGCATTGGCCTTAAATAGGCTTCGAGTAACTGCTCCATTTCATCAGAGAATAGCGCACCAGCTTCAATAAGTTCTACAATACCATTGCCTTCTTGCTCAACTACGTTTAAGTTTGAAGTGTATCGCTTAGACGTTTCGTGAAAAAGTGTACTGCTTAAGGTCCCTTTTGTGGCTAAGATTCCTATAGCATTTGTCTTAGTTTTAAACGCAGCTGGTTTTATGGCAGGTTCAATTCCTATAAATGGTACTTTATACTGTGCTCTCAAGTGTGAAATTGCATTAGTAGTTGCTGTATTACAAGCAACAACAATAGCCTTTGCGCCTTTGTTTAGGAGTAATTCTGTGTTAATTTTTGAGCGGTTTAGAATTGCCTCTTCTCCTTTTGTGCCATAGGGGGCATATTTTGCATCGGAGATGTAAACTGTAGATTCATCAGGCAGTAGTGTTGTTATTTCTTTCCAAATAGAAAGCCCTCCAGCGCCAGAATCAAAAATACCTATAGGGTTTGTACTCATATATGTACAAAAATAAAAAAGCTGCTCACATAGGAACAGCTTTTTAGAAGTATTTTTTAGACTTATTAGAACCCTAATTCAGTTCTTACGTCTTTTAACAAGTCTTTTCCGTTCGCCATAATAACTCCCTGGCCTTGTGAAGAATCAAGCACATAGTCAAATCCCTGTGCATTACCAACTTTAAGAATGGCATTTTTTGCTTTTTCAGTTATAGGCCTTAAAAGGTCTAATTCCTTTTTTTGCAAGTCTTGTTGGGCTTGTGCTTGGTACTGACGAATACTTTGTTCCATACTTTGGACTTCTTGTAAACGCTTACCGTTCTCTTCATCGGTTTTTGTGGAAGATTCAGCGTCGTACTGCGTAATTTTATTTTGAAGTTCAGTAGCCATTGCTTGAATGTCAGTTTCATAGGTCTTAGCTAATTTTTCAAGTTCAGATTTTGCACTTTTCATGTCAGGCATAGACTCTACCAATTCTTGTGTATTGATATGTGCAACTTTAGATTGCGCTTGAAGAGTAAGACTAGCTGATAGGATGAGGGTTGCTGCTAATAGTAGACTTTTTAAATGTTTCATTGTTTTTAGTTATAATTTAAATTTACTTTTTATTGTTTTTAATGCTGTCGCGTTTGCGTTTTTGCGCTTCTAATTTTGCTTTGCGCTCGGCTAAAATACGCTTTTTCTTTTCGTCTAAAGCTTTTTTTCTTGCTTCTCTATCGCTTAGGGTTTTATTTGCTTTTTCATTGCTTTTAGTGTCTTTCTTTTCGTCACTAGTAATTTTATCTTTGGTTGTTGTGTCTTCTTCACCCGCCTTTTTACGCTCTATTTTGTCGCGTGCTTTATCTCTTTTTTCTTTAGCTATACGCTTTTTTTCTTCAATTTCTTTTTCGCGTGCTTCGCGCTTTGCCTCTAGTTCTGCTTTTTGTTTGGCCAAAGCTTCAGCCCGCTTGGCATTGCGTTCTTCAAGCAACTGTTGGAGCTCATCAACAGCTGAATCAACTTCGTTACTATTTTCTTTGTCCTGACTTGATTCACCTTCTTGTTTTGAATTTCTATTTTGCTTTTTAGTGCGTGCCTTTTCTCTTTTTTCTTCAATTTCTTTTTTGCGCGCCTCGCGCTTTGCGTCTAGTTCTGCTTTTCGTTTTGCTAAGGTTTCAGCACGTTTAGCATTTCGTTCGTCAATTAACCTTTGCCGCTCATCTCTATCAGAATCAACCTCTACAATGTTATCTTCTTCTTCAGCGGCTTTGCGTTCTTTTTTGCTGTTTATCTGTTCACGTTTTGCAGTCCTATTGATAGTGCGCAGTACTTGTTCGCTAATATCATAACGATCTGCAGAGTACAGCATGACGACATCAGCAGATTTATCAAAAATAAAATCATATTTTTTGCTTGTGGCAATTTCTTGAACCGCTGCAAATATTTGGTCTTGAATGGGTTGAATCAATTGTTTTTTCTGAATCATCAAATCTCCATTTGGGCCAAATCGCTTTTGTTGGTAATCAATGATTTCATTTTCTATAATTTCGAGTTCTTCTTCACGCTCAACGATGAGCTCATTGGTAAGCAAGACGCGCTCGTTATTGAGTTGTGTTTTTTGAGTTTCTAGTTCTGCAAGTCGTTGTTCAACTTCTATTTTCCATTGCTGAACCTTAGCTTCTAATTGATTTTGGGCATTTTGATACTCATTAACATTTTCTAAGATGTACTCTGTATCGATATAACCAATTCGGACTCCGCGCTGTGCATGAGCAGCACCAATGGTCAAGGCAAGAAACAATACAACTCCTAAAGTTCTCATTTGGTTTGAAGCGAATATGTTTATTTTAATATACTTCATATTGTATAAATTTCGTTGTTCTGACTTAAGTTATCAAATTAACGAAATTAATTTCAATTTATTTTAATTCATTAACATTCAGCGGCTTTGCGCTACCAATTGTTAAAATTGCTGACCCAAGATGAAATGTGTTTCCCATCCATTTTTTACTGTACTGCCAGGAATTGGATCAAATCCGTGGCCAAAGTCAATTCCTAGGAGTCCAAACGCCGGCATAAACAGACGAATTCCAAGCCCAGCTGAACGTTGTATATTAAAAGGGTTGAAATCCTTAAAGTCGTTGTACGAGGCTCCACCTTCTAAAAACGCCAATGCAAATATTTTTGTTTGTCCTTTTAATGTAATGGGATGCCTAAGTTCGAGTGAGAATTTGTTGTAGATACTTCCACCATCTTGACTCGATAAGGATTGATTGGCATAACCGCGTAGCGCAATAGCTTCACGGCCATCTAGTCTATAGGTAGTCATTCCATCTCCACCCAAAAAGAAGCGCTCAAAAGGAATTACACCACGATCGTTGTTATATGCCCCTAAAAATCCAAATTCAAAACGTGGCCTCAAAATCAGCTTTCCTTTAATTCTTGTATACCAATCACCCGAAAACTTAATTTTATAAAATTCTAACCATTTGAATCGCTCTTGGTCAATCTCACTAATACGTTCATTCGCTGCATTTCTTTCAGCAATTTCATCATCATCAGTAGTATTGCTCAATTCACGAATTCGCTCAGCTTTTTCGTCCCGTTCGTTTTTAAGTGCAGCGTAATCAACGCCATTTACTGCAGAGTAAGGAAATGTTACTTTTGCTGATAAACTAAAATTAGACCCTCCTTCTGGGTAAATTGGGTCATTATAGGTGTTGTTTCTGCTTAAGCCTATTGTATATGCCAAATTATTTGCGCTACCATCACCAAAAGTAAATAGCCCCGTATTGTAGTTATTTAAATCGTAATATTGATAACCTAAATTCTGTGAAAGCACAAAATAATCATCTGGGACAGTTAATTTTTTTGCAATTCCAAAGTTAATACCAGTTATATTGAAACTTCTATCTTTATCAGCTGATCGCGTGGCTCTATTGTAAAGGAATTGTTTTGTTTGTGAAATCGAAGTTGAAAATTGAACAGGTTTTTCCCCACCCAGCCAAGGTTCTGAAAATGAAAAGCTATAAGTTTGAAAAAATTGACTGGCTTGTAATCTCAACGATAGACTTTGCCCGTCGCCCATTGGGACTGGAGTAAAGGCTTTTTTGTTAAACAAATCTTTTATGGCAAAATTGTTGAAGGATAGCCCAAGTGTACCAATAAATCCACCACCACCATAACCACCTTGAAGTTCAATCTGACTAGATCCTTTTTCGACAACACTAAATTCCATATCAAGTGTGCCGTCGTTAGGGTTTACATTTTTAAAGTCTGGAGCAATTTCTTGCGCATCAAAAAATCCTAACTGCCCAAGTTCACGAACAGTTCTTACGACATTACTTTTACTGTAAAGCTGCCCAGGGCGCGTACGCAATTCGCGATACACCACATGATCGTTGGTTTTGTTGTTGCCCTTGACAGAAATATTTTTGAAATAAGCAGGCTTACCTTCAGTTACTCTAATTTCCATGTCAATGACGTTGCCATCAGCACTAACTTCAACAGGCGTTATTGTAGAAAATAAATACCCGTTGTTTTGGTATAAGTTAGTTAGATCAAATGCATCTGGATCTGAGTTATCAGCAATACGTTTTTCAAGCTCTACGCCATTGTAGGTATCCCCTTTTTTAATTTTTAGGACTTGATTTAACTGTTCGTCAGAGTAGATGGTGTTCCCCAAAAAGTTTATAGTACCGTAAGTGTATTTTTCGCCCTCCTCAATAGTGATATTGAGGGCGACTGTTTTGTCATCATTAACAACCAATGAGTCAGAAACTATTCTTGCGTCCCGAAATCCTTTTTCCTTTAGCTTGTTTACAACATTCACTAAATCTTCCTCATAATCAGCTTCAATATATTTTGAACGTTTGTAGACTCTGATGAGGTTCTTTTGCTTTGTGTTTTTCATGGCCTTGCGCAGGCGTTTACTGCTCATTTTTTTGTTGCCATAGAATGCTATTTTTTTAATCTTAACCTTTTGACCTTTATCTATTCGAATACGCATATCAACACGAGTTTTCTCAACAGAATCAATGACTTTGCTGGTACTTATCAATGCTTTTGCGTTTAAGTATCCTTCTTTTTTGTATTTATTTTCTAAATAGTATTTTGTTGTAGTGATTAGGTTTTCTGTAACTTTAATTCCAGGATTCAGTTTGTTTTCGTCTATGATTCCACTGATTTTTCCTTTCTTAACCCCCGTAATTTTCACTTCCTTTAGCTCAGGGAGGTCGTCGAGTTGAATTTCCAGGTAAATTTGATTCCCTTCAATTTTTGAGATAAAAACATCAATATTTGAAAATAAATTTGAGTCCCATAATTTTTTTATTCCATCACTAATTTTTGTTCCTCCTGGAATAGTTACCTTTTCCCCTTTGATAAGGCCAGAATAGGTGATGATGGTTTCAGCACCATAAACGGTTTCCCCTTTAACACTGATGTCTGCTATTGTGTAGTCTTTTCTTTTGGAAATATCTAATGCTTGTCCATGTGCTGTGTAGCACATCAAAATCATGAGACAAGAAATTATATTAAGAAACCTGTAGGTGTGTTTAGTTAAGTTGTTCACTTGTTTTTCCAAATCTTCGTTCTCTTTTTTGGTAACAGGCAATAGCCCTATATAAATCTTCATCACTGAAATCAGGCCAAAACACTTTTGTAAAATACAATTCAGCATAAGCAATTTGCCATAATAGAAAGTTGCTCAGTCGTTGTTCACCGCTTGTTCTTATCAGTAAATCTACGTCTGGCAAATTTCGCGTGTAAAGATGCTGATTTATTACCGATTCATCAATTTTTTCAGAAGAAATTATATTATTTTTAATTTTTTCTCCAATTTTTCGCACCATTTGGGTTAATTCATCTCTTGAGCCATAGCTCAAAGCAAGATTTAAAGTCATTTTAGTGTTCGATTTGGTGGCATCGATTACATGCATCAGCTCGTTGTATACTTTTGTTGGAAGTGTTTTAATATCTCCAATCGCGTTCAACCGGATATTATTTTTCTGTAGGGTTTTAATTTCTTTTTTTAAGGATGAAATTAACAAACGCATGAGAGTTTTTACTTCCATTTTTGGGCGCTTCCAGTTTTCTGTTGAAAAAGCATAAAGTGTAAGGTGTTCAATGCCCAATTGTGCACAACTTTCTACTGTGGTTCGTACTGATTTTGTGCCATTTTCATGACCAAAGGCACGAATTTTTCCTTTAGATTTTGCCCATCGCCCGTTGCCGTCCATAATAATAGCAATATGTTTAGGTAGAGGGAGGTTGAGTATGTCGTCTTTTGAGCTCATTTAATAGTCGCAAAAACAAGGGTTTTGTCCAAAAGTGTAAGTTAAGGTAATTCCACTAAAAACGTACCAGTCATTGTTGTTAAAGTTTCCAAATTGTAATTCTTTTAACTCATCAGCATCAGGAAGGCTACCGTCCAATTCGTCCGAGAAAGTGTATCTTGCTGCAACTTCTATACCAAAAATTAGATCCTCGGTAAGGGTCACTTTCATTCCCAAAGCAATGGGAATTCCAAAAGCATTGCTTTTTGTTTTTTCAGAGATTAGTTTATTGTTGTTATAGTAAAAGTTTGGATGGTTAAGCATGCTTACACCAGTGTAAATGTAAGGGCTAAAGTTAAAGCTATTGCGGTGTAAATCGAAGTCTAGAAAGGTAAACTCAATACCTGCAGAAACTTCCAGAGCTTCTTCTTTAAAAAAATACCCTCTTTCTTGTCTTTTTGGATCAGTGGACTTGCTGTCATTACCTAATAATGTGGTATAAATAACACTCACTCTGTAAGAGTGTCTTGCACTTCTATTCCAGCGAAATATTCCTCCAATTGCTAATTTTTTTGGGGCTATGAATTTGGTAGAGCCCACATCACCAATAAAATTTGATCCTCCACCAAAAACACCAATTTCATAAATTTGAGCACCCCCCAATTGTATGATTGAGACAAAAAGCAGAATGCAATAAATTTTTTTCATGTAATTTAAAATGAGTGCAAATATAACAAAATTGAAATCGCTTCAAAACAGATTCATTTTGAATAGGTTAAACGGAAAAACAACAAGATTATTACTTTAGTTTCTGGGATCGGCACCCCAGAGCAGTTTTTTGCGCAAAGTTTGAATAAAGGTACCTGCTTCAAGTTCAATCATTCTAATATCAAAAGCTGCTTTTTTGATGGTAATTCCAATCGAATTGTCTAGAGAGTTAATTCGGGAGTCTAAAGAAACTAAATACTCATGTTCACGACCACTAACATTTAATCTAATTTTGTGTTTTGCTGAAATAACTAAAGGGCGTGCATTGAGGTTATGAGGTGCAATGGGGGTAATTACCATGCTATCGGATTCTGGCATAATAACTGGTCCTCCACAACTCATCGAATAGCCTGTTGATCCTGTAGGCGTAGAAATAATAAGGCCGTCGGCCCAATACGAGTTTAAATACTCATCATCTAGCCAAGTTTCAATACTAATCATCGAGGTTGTATTTTTTCTGCTTACCGTAACTTCATTCAATGCAAAGTCAAGTTCAAAATTCGATTCTTTTTGATTGGTCGTTACCCTTAAAAGACTGCGTTTCGATATGCGGTATTTTCCTTCAAATATTTGGTCTAAAGCGCCAATAATATCATCCCTTTTTATTGTTGCTAAAAATCCAAGTCGACCTGTATTAATGCCTACAATAGGAATATCTAAATCTTTGACATGTGTTATTGCTCTTAGAATTGTTCCGTCACCGCCCACGCTAATCATAAGATCAAAAGAGCCATCCAAAGTAGTGAAGATTTCAAGGGCATAGGCTTCAATATTTATGCTGGAGTGTTCGCGAATGGAATTATAGAAATGAGCATTTACAAAAACTTCAGCAGATTTGCTTCCCAAATAAGAGAAGAGGGCAACAATAGCAGAGTGAGATCGTTCATTGAATTCTGGACCGTAGACTGCTATTTTCATGGGGACAAAATTATAAATTTAAATATCGATTCAAGTATGCAGAACGATCTTTAAGTGTTTTTAAAAAACGATCGTCTTCATGACCAGAAATAATTGTATAGCCATACCTTCTAAGGGTTTCAAATATGGCACTCAAGCCAGAGTTTTCAATTTTGATGATCACTTGTACCATATCATTATTTATTTTAGAAACAAATACGCCAAGCATTTTTACATTATTTGATTCAACAATTTGACATATTTCGCTTAACGAGTAGTCTTTGTATGCCTTTTCTATAATGACAGTACCACCTGGTTCTGAAAAAAAAGGAGTGTTTCTAAATAATGAAATAATATCAATAAGTAAATAATACCCCAAATAATTGTGGTTTGAATCTAAGACTGGCATCAGGTTAGAATCGTTGAGTGCAAATGTATCTAGGATGTCCAACCAAATTGCAGACTGATCTACAAAAAAATGCTCAACAGCATAAAGGACATCCTCCACTTTTTCGTTTCCATCAAAGCAATACACATCAGTTTCAGAAAGACATCCGATATAAACTCCATCTTTTTGAATCGGCACATGCGAATAAGTCAGTTGATTAAACACTTCTTGAAGCTCCTTGATTTTGGAACTTACATCGAAAGGTCTAAGATCGTTGATGATGTATTGATCTAGTGGCATATCTTATTTATAAGTCTCTGCAAATTAATCAAAAATAATATACTAAAAGCTACGGACTTTGTATTTTTGCAGATAAATCAATCTGGGTATGACAAAATTAAGCGTGAACATCAACAAAATAGCAACATTGAGAAATGCAAGAGGTGGCGACACGCCCAACCTAATACAATTTGCAAAAGACGCTCAGGAGTTTGGCGCACAAGGCATTACAATTCATCCACGACCAGACGAACGCCACGTTCGCTATCAGGACGCACATGATCTTAAAGCCGAAGTTTATACAGAGTATAATATAGAAGGAAACCCGATTCCAAAATTTATAGAGTTAGTTTCAGTCATTAAACCTGATCAAGTGACCCTTGTGCCTGACGCTGAAGATGTCATCACGAGCAATGCTGGATGGGATTGTGTAAAACACCATTCATTTTTACGTGAAACTATTGATGAATTTCAAAAGCAAGGCATTAGAACATCAATATTTTTGGACCCTAGCCTTCACCAAGTAGAGGCAGCCAGGGCTACGGGCACAGACCGTATTGAATTGTATACAGAGCGTTTTGCACACAACTATGCAATTGGTAATTCAGCTGCAATTAAACCCTATACCGACTGCGCTGTTCTTGCTCATGAATTAGGGATGGGTATAAATGCAGGCCACGATTTATCTTTAAAAAACATTAAATTTTTCAAGCAAAATATTCCAAACCTATTGGAGGTTTCGATTGGTCATGCCTTAATATCTGAAAGCCTATACTTAGGAGTAGAAAATGTAATCAATATGTACTTGAATCGATTGGAGTCATGAATCTGCATGCAAAAGTAATTGGGGTAGGGCAGCCATTTATCATACTACACGGATTTCTTGGTATGGGCGACAATTGGAAGACCTTGGCTCTTCGCTTTTCAAAATTGGGGTATCAAATTCACCTTATTGACCAAAGAAACCACGGCAGAAGTTTTCACGACGACAAATTTGATTATGAAGTTCTTACGCAAGATTTGATGAGGTATTGCACACAAAACACTATTGAAAAATGCATTCTTTTGGGGCATTCAATGGGGGGGAAAACAGCAATGCTTTTTACGGCTCTTTATCCAAGTTTAGTTCAATGTCTCATTGTAGCCGATATTGCCCCTCGGTTTTATCCGGTGCATCACGATGCTATTTTGGAAGGGCTTGACTCGCTTGACTTTTCGCAAATAAAATCAAGAAAACAAGCCGATGAAAAACTGTCCGAGTATATTTCTGAACTCGGAATCAGACAGTTTTTATTGAAAAACTTATATTGGATTCAGCCTGGACAATTAGCTTTACGGATCAATTTGAAAGCACTTAAAAATAATGTTGCTGAGGTAGGTGAAGCTCTTCCAGCTCAAATGAGCGTGGAGCGATCGACACTATTTCTTAAAGGAGATCGGTCCGAATACATCGGCCCCGATGATGAAAAACAAATTTATACGCAATTTTCAAATGTTAAAATTGAAACCATCCCAAAAGCAGGCCATTGGCTTCATGCCGAAAATCCTGAAGCATTTTTTGCAGCTGTTTCAAACTTTTTGTCCTGATTTTCAAATTATTAAAATATTTGTACTCCATTAAAATTGTTGTACTTTTGCCACCCAATTTTTAATTCATAACAATGAATATTACAAGAGAAAATAAAGATGCTTTAAATGCGGTTGTTAAAATCGACATCGAAAAGTCAGATTATGCTGAAAAAGTAGAAAAAATTCTTACCGATTACAGAAAGTCTGCAAATATCCCAGGATTTAGAAAAGGTCAAGTTCCAATGGGCTTGGTCAAAAAACAATACGGTAAAGCCGTTTTGGCTGAGGAAGTCAACAAACTACTTCAAGAATCTTTAGGCAAATATCTTAATGACGAAAAGTTAGACGTTTTAGGCAACCCGTTGCCAAAAGCGCAAGATGATATTGATTGGGATACTGACGCATTCTCTTTTGAATTTGAAATTGGATTGAGTCCAGAGTTTGACATAAAGCTAAAAGGACGTAAAGCGATTACACAATATACTATTGTGGCGGACGATAAAATGGTTCAGGATCAAATCACCAATATACAAAAGCAATATGGTCAACTGATTTCTAAGTCAGAAGCTAGTGAAGGCGACGAACTAACTGGAGTGTTTTTCAATGATGAAGCGGGTATTGAATCGACCACGACCATTTCATTGGACAAATTGAAGGGGAAATCCAATCTAAAGAAATTTATTGGCGCAAAATCCGGAGATATCATCACTGTAAAATCAAAAGGACTTTTCAAGGAAGCACATGACTTGACAACCTACCTAAAAATTGATCAAAACACTGCTAATGATTTGAATGTTCAACTCACATTCACAGTAAATGAAATAAACGAAAGAGGCTTAGCCGATTTGGATCAAGAGCTTTTCGATAAATTATTTGGTAAAGATGTTGTAAAAACGGTTACTGAACTAAAAGAAAAAATTAAGGCAGACGCAGAAAAGCAATTTGTACAGCAATCAGATCAGAAATTATTAAATGATGTCACTGAATATTTGGTAGAAAATACCAAGTTTGATTTACCAGCTGAATTTTTACAAAAGTGGCTTCAAACAGTAGGTGAAGAGCCTATGGATGAAGCTCAAGCTAAAGAAGAGTATGAAAAGTCTGAAAAAAGTATGCGTTATCAATTAATTGAGGGTAAACTGATTGTAGACAATAAACTTCAGGTAAATTTTGAAGAACTTAAAGCTTATGCTGGTGAAATGATTAAAGGTCAGATGGCACAATTCGGACAATTGAATCCTTCTGAAAAAGAAGTAGAAGATATAGTGGCGCGTGTGTTGTCAAATCAAGATGAAGTAAAACGAATGTCAGAGCAATTGACAAGCCAGAAATTGTTAAGTTTCTACAAAGACAACGCAAAACTTAAAGCTAAAGAAATGAGCTATGAGGCTTTTGTTAAAGAAGTTTACGGAAAGTAATTTTAAGCTGTAAAATAAATTTCAAACACTTCTTCGGAAGTGTTTTTTTGTATTTAAAAAATAAACTATCCTTCGAAAATAATAGTATATTTACATTCTCAAAAACAAACATATATATGGATTACGGAAAGGAATTTAAAAAATTTGCGACCAAAGATCAAGGCATCAGCAGCACCTACTACGACAAGATTGTTAGCAGTATGATGCCAACGGGGCTTACCCCAAATATTATTGAGGAACGTCAAATGAACATCGCAATTTTCGATGTTTTTTCACGTCTTATGATGGATCGAATTATTTTTCTTGGCACTGGAATCAATGACCAAGTGGCCAATATTATTCAGGCTCAATTATTGTTTTTGGAAAGTACAGATGCTGCTAAAGACATTCAGATTTACATCAATTCACCAGGTGGAAGTGTTTATGCTGGTCTAGGCATTTATGATACCATGCAGCTCATCAAGCCAGATGTTGCTACCATTTGTACAGGAATGGCAGCTTCTATGGGTGCTGTGTTATTGTGTGCTGGCGCAAAAGGGAAGCGCAGTGGGCTGACGCATTCTCGTGTGATGATTCATCAACCTTTGGGTGGCGCTCAAGGGCAAGCAAGTGATATTGAAATTACTGCACGGGAAATTTTAACATTAAAAGAAGAACTCTACAATATTATTTCCAAGCATTCTGGGCAAGACTATGATAAGGTATATACAGACAGTGATCGAGATTACTGGATGAAAGCGGATAAAGCCCTTGAGTACGGAATGATTGATGAAATATTGTCAAGAAAGGTATAGAGGCACCATACAAAACCTCAATCTCTTATGGCTAAAGAAGAATTAGAATGTTCATTTTGCGGTAAACAAAAAGCAGACACAAATCTACTTATTGCAGGGCTAGATGCGCATATTTGCGATCGTTGTATAGAACAAGCCCATGGAATTGTTGCTGAAGAGTCAAAGCATCAAGACAAAGAGCTCTCTTCTGAACTGATGCTCAAGAAGCCGAAAGAAATAAAAGCTTTTTTGGATGCTTATGTTATTGGTCAAGATCAAACAAAAAAAGTGATGGCTGTGGCTGTTTATAACCATTACAAACGCTTATTGCAGACCATTAGTGATGAGGATATTGAAATACAGAAAAGTAATATCGTCATGGTTGGCCAAACAGGAACAGGCAAAACACTCATGGCTAAAACCATTGCTAAAATGCTCAATGTCCCTTTGGCTATTGTAGATGCAACAGTCATGACAGAGGCGGGTTATGTCGGGGAAGACGTAGAAAGTATGTTGACACGTCTTTTACAAGCAGCTGATTATGATCAAGAAAAAGCCGAACGCGGAATTGTTTTTATTGATGAGATTGATAAAATTGCACGAAAAAGTGATAACCCTTCGATTACAAGAGATGTATCGGGTGAAGGGGTACAGCAAGCATTGCTTAAATTGTTGGAAGGGACTGTAGTTAATGTTCCCCCAAAAGGAGGAAGAAAACACCCTGATCAAAAATTCGTTGAAGTTAATACAGAAAATATCTTATTCATCGCCGGAGGAGCCTTTGATGGTATTGAGCGTCATATCTCGAAACGCCTCAATATGGCAGCTATTGGCTACAAATCTGTTCATGAAGGCGAACAAATAGACACCCAAAATCTCTTGCAATACATTACACCAAAGGACCTGAAAGATTTTGGCCTTATCCCCGAAATTATTGGACGACTTCCCGTTCTTACACACATGAACCCATTGGATGAAGCAACCTTGAGAGCGATTCTTACTGAGCCTAAAAATGCACTAACCAAGCAATATATTAAACTCTTTGAAATGGATAACGTCAAGCTAAGCTTTAAAGACGAAGCCTTGGATTTTATCGTTCAAAAAGCAGTAGAGTATAAGCTAGGAGCCCGTGGATTGCGTTCTTTATGCGAGGAAGTTCTTACCGATGCTATGTTTTCGCTTCCTGGGAGCGAAGAAACGTCTCTGGTTGTGGATAAAGCCTATGTAAAAAAGCACCTGAGTAGAACCCGCTTAAATCAACTTAAGGCGGTCTCATAGTTTTCTGTTTACAATTCTTTTAAAAGTAATATGCTGTTGCCTAACCAAGGTCTGCACTTTAGGCTAGTGCCATTAACTCCTCTAATAATATTCTTGAATTTGAGAGCCGAGGAATTTTATGCTGTCCGCCTAATTTGTTTTTACTTTTCAGCCAATCGTGAAATTGTCCATCGCGCGCAAGTATAATTTTCGGAGGATTTAGAGTCATGTTGTTGTAGCGTTTGGCTTCATAATCGGAGTTCAATGCTTTTAGTGCATTATCAAGAAGTTCTGAAAAATAGTTCAGATCCCTTGGTGGTGTTTTGAATTCAATGAGCCATTCATGCGCCCCTTTATTTTTACCCTGCATGAAAATTGGAGCAACGGTATATTCGCTAATTTCACAACCCACTTTTTCAGATACTTTTTTTAAGGCGCGCTCGCTGTTCTCTATGATTAATTCCTCCCCAAACACATTAATAAAATGCTTGGTACGCCCTGTTACCTTAATGCGGTAGGGGTCAATACAAGTAAAACGAACCGTATCGCCAATTTGATAGCGCCAAAGCCCAGCATTGGTCGTGATGATCACAGCATAATTTTTACCTTTTTCGACCTCAAACAATGGAATTACTTTTTCGTTTTTAGTACCATATACATCCATAGGAATGAACTCATAAAAAATGCCATAATCCAACATCAATAATAAATCATTTGAGTCGTTTTGATCTTGAATGGCAAAAAATCCTTCTGAAGCATTGTAGGTTTCATAGTATTTGAATGAGGAGGACGGTATTATTTTTTTGTACTGATCGGCATAGGGCATGAAACTAACTCCTCCGTGAAAGTAAACTTCCAAATTGGGCCATATCTCCAATAAATTAGAGTGCGCTGTAGTCTCAAGAACATTATTTAACAACACCAGCATCCAAGAAGGAACACCAGCTAAGCTCGTTACATTTTCTTTGGTAGTTTCATCCACAATCGCTTGCATTTTTGTTTCCCAATCGCTCATTAGCGAGACTTTGTTGCTTGGCGTACTGCTGAATTCTGCCCAAAACGGCATATTATCAATTAAAATGGCTGAAAGATCCCCAAAAATAGTCCCATTTTCTTCGTAAAGCTCTTTGCTCCCCCCAAGGCGTAAATTTTTACCATTAAAAAGCTCAGAATCAGGGTTGTTATTCAAATACATGCACAACAAATCTTTTCCTGCTGCATAATGACAGTCCTCCAAAGAGGCGTTACTGACGGGGATAAATTTACTTTTGGAATTTGTAGTCCCACTTGATTTTGCAAACCACTTAATAGGTTTAGCCCAAAAAATATTTTGCTCTCCTCGGCGTGAGCGCTCGATCAATTTGTGTGAAGTTTCATAAGTAGAAACAGGAACTCGCTCAGCAAATTCTCTGTATGACCCAATGGATTCAAAATTGTATTTCTTTCCAATTTCAGTGTTTTTTGACAACTCCAACAACTGAGTAAGTAACTCATTCTGAACTTCGTAGGGGTATTTAAGAAACAAATCAATTTGATGAAAACGCTTCTTTAAAAACCAGGATGCAACGGAATTGATAAATGGAATTGGCATAAAAAATAGCTATATTTACAATGTTAAAAGTAACAAAATTTATTTATGCTTTATCAAGGTGTGCTTACAAAAATGCAAACGGAGCTAGCGGTGCCCATAAATTATTATTTATCTCTTGGAGGCGCGCTTATTCAAGCACATCAATTGATTCATAAAAAGCTAAAATTAAAATTTATTGGATTTGAATGTTTAAGCTGCGGAAGCAGCGAAGTTACCTTTCGTCAAGGCTTTTGTAAGTCTTGTTTTTTTGAACTACCACAAACTGCCGATTGGATCATGCATCCTGAGAAAAGTAAAGCGCATTTAGATATTGAGGAACGCGATTTAGAATTTGAAAAAAAAGTTCAGTTACAACCCCATATTGTATATTTGGCCAATTCGAGTAATGTTAAGGTTGGCGTAACTAGAAAAACACAAGTCCCAACGCGTTGGATCGATCAAGGGGCACAAACTGCTCTTGAAATTTTAGAAGTACCTAATCGGTACTTAGCAGGTGTAGCTGAGGTAGCTTTAAAAAAACATATTAGCGATAAAACCAATTGGCGAGAAATGTTAAAAGGCAACGCAACACAAGAAGATTTATCTGTTTGGCGGCATCAACTCTCGTCCTTTCTTCCGGAAGAAGTGAAGCCGTATTTTCTAATTAATAATGAGCCGCTTAACTTGCAATTCCCAGTTCAAAAACACCCTGAAAGACCGAAAAGCTTGAACCTTACTAAAACTCCAGAATACGAAGGAATTTTAGTCGGCATTAAAGGGCAATACCTCATTTTTGATGACGAAACAGTTTTTAATGTACGCAGCAATGAAGGTCTTGTCATTGGTCTTGATGTACAAGCTTAATCCAATTCAATTTCTTCGTTGATATCAAGTTTAAAGCGTTTTCTAAACACATATACGCCAAGGTATAAAAAAGGTGTATCAAGTGCGGCGATGATGATTTTGAATAGAAATCCCGCAAGCAGTAATCCACCAAATAAATTCCAGCTGATTTCTCCAAATGTACACAGTAGTAAAAGTACCGTAGCAGTATCAATAAATTGTGATAAAAACGTAGAGCAATTGTTGCGTAACCATAGATGTTTACCCGCAGTTAGGCGTTTCCAATAATGATAAATCTGTATATCGATAAATTGAGCAAAAAGATAGGCCATCATGCTTGCCAAAACAGCAATGGCTGTACTCCCGAACACAGTTGAGAACAAATCGTCTGAAACAGGCGACCAATCAGTTGCTGGCACCGCATTGGCTACATAAATAATTCCCATGGCAAAAAATGAAGCAAAAATTCCTCCTACGACCACTTCATTTGCTTTTTTCTTGCCGTAAATTTCACTGATCAAATCAGTTATCAAAAAGGTAATAGGGTAAGGCAAGATGCCAACAGAAATTTCAAATAAATTGACTCCGAAAAGAGAAATATCAAAAGGGTAATAATAAAAGAATTTTTTAAATATAAGGTTAGAAACGACTAAAGACGTGATGAACAGTATCCCTAAAATCAAATAAAGGCGTTGCGCTAAGACTTTGTCTTTCAGTGTCATTCGTTGTCGATAATTTCTTTGGTAAAGATATAATATTAATTTTTCTTTTACTTAAATTGCTGCTTCTTATGACAGAAGAAAAAAGTATTTTTATAGGAATCGGCAGTAATGTTGGTGCTCGTTTTTCTCATCTTCAATTGGCGGTTGAGGCCATTCATTATGAGGTAGGGAGCGTGTTGCGTTTATCCAGTTGTTATGAAACACCTGCAATGGGGTTTGAAGGCGATGCTTTTTTAAATGCTTGTCTTGAAGTTAGGACTTATTTATCTGCTGAAATAGTACTCTCAAAACTTCTTCAAATAGAAGAACGTCACGGACGTAAGCGCTTTGATGATGGCCAATACCGCGCTCGAACCATAGATTTGGACATATTGTTTTACGAGGATCAAATTATTGAAAACAATATTTTAACAGTTCCACACCCGCGATTAGAACAACGTCTTTTTGTGCTCAAACCCTTGGTTGAAATTGCAGCAGACTTGTTCCATCCTCAACAGCACAAAACAGTGTCAAAACTTTTGGAGGTTTGTACAGACAACAGTCCGATCACAAAATATGACACTCCGCTCAAAAATCCACTACAGGACTTTGATTTTACATCCTACAATTTTATTGCAATCGAGGGCAATATTGGCGCAGGCAAGACAAGTTTAACTCATATGATGGCCCAGGATTTTAATGCAAAATCTATTTTTGAGCGTTTTGCAGATAATCCCTTTTTGCCCAAATTTTATGAAGATGCCGAACGGTACGCATTTACTTTAGAAATGTCTTTTTTAGCTGACCGCTACCAACAGATTTCGGATGATTTAGCCCAATTGGATTTATTTAAAGACTTTATCATTGCGGATTATGATGTTTTTAAATCACTAATATTTTCGAAAATTACTTTATCTGCTGATGAGTTTTTACTGTATCGAAAATTATTTTACCAAGTTTATAAAGATATAAAACGCCCCGATTTGTATGTTTATTTGCATCAGAACACAGACAAACTACAGCAGAATATTAAAAAACGAGGGCGCGACTATGAGCGTAATTTAGCATCCGCATATTTAGATAAAATTCATCTTGGCTACTTAGAATTTATGAAAAATAACCCACAGTCTGAAGTGAAAATAATAGACATTTCGGAGCGCGATTTTATTGAAAATCGTCACGACTATCTATGGCTGCTTAAACAAATTCAAGATTGATTTATTTTTGAAAATAAATCCCATAACACAACCCCACAACTTACGGCAATATTTAAGGAATGTTTGGTTCCAAATTGAGGGATTTCTAGTACTCCATCCGATTGATTTACAACTTCTTGAGAAACGCCTTTAATCTCATGCCCAAAAATGACTGCGTAGGTTGTCTTTTTTTGAGGAACAAAATTCTGCAATAGAACTGCGTTTTCGGCCTGTTCTACAGCGAGAACGGTCACCTTTTTTTCTTGAAGGTCTTGTACAACAGATAAAGTATTTTCGGCGTAGGACCAAGACACAGAATCTGTACTGCCTAAAGCTGTTTTTTGAATGTCTTTATGAGGCGGAGTGGCCGTTATGCCACAGAGGTAAATATGCGCAATACGAAAAGCATCCGAACTTCTAAAAACACTGCCAATATTATTTAAGCTTCTTACGTTATCTAAAATCACTATCAGAGGAGTTTTTTCTGTTGTTTTAAAGTCTTCAATACTCAACCGATTCAATTCGCTGTTTTTTAGTTTTCGCATGAGTGTATTTGTCTGTTGTTGGGTTTTAAAACACGCTAAAATTAGTTACATTAGCATCATTATATACCCACAAAAGTACACTTTTTAAAAGGAAGAATCGTTGGCCAAAAAACTAAAAAAAGAAACACCGCTCATGAAGCAGTACAATGCCATTAAGGCAAAGTACCCCGATGCACTCTTGTTGTTTCGTGTGGGCGATTTTTATGAGACTTTTGGCAGTGACGCTGTAAAGGCCGCAAAAATATTAGATATTATCTTGACCAAACGCGGTGCTGGAAGTCAGAGTGAAACAGAGCTTGCAGGATTTCCACATCATTCCCTAAACACCTATTTACCAAAATTAGTAAAAGCAGGAGCCCGTGTAGCGATTTGTGACCAGCTAGAAGATCCTAAAAAAACAAAAAAGATTGTCAAGCGCGGAGTCACAGAACTCATAACACCTGGTGTTTCGCTGAATGATGAGGTTTTAAGCTCTAAAACCAATAATTTTTTAGCAGCTGTTTATTTTGGAAAATCGATTGGGATATCTCTTTTGGATGTTTCTACAGGGGAGTTTTTGACAGCACAAGGAACGGAAGCTTATGTGGCTAAATTGCTTCAAAATTTCACCCCAAGTGAAGTCTTGATTGAGAAACAAAAGCGCACAAAGTTCAGCCAAACTTTTGGGGATGATTTTAATGTGTTTTATTTAGAAGACTGGGTGTATCAAGAGGATTATGCTTATGAGTCTTTATGTACTCATTTTCAAACCAAAACCTTAAAAGGATTTGGCGTTGAGGGCTTGCCTTATGGCTTGGTTTCTGCAGGCGCTATACTTCATTATTTGGGTGAGACTCAGCACCATAAATTGCAACATATTACTTCTATTGAACGCGTTTTAGAAGACGAATTTATTTGGATGGACAAATTTACGATTCGCAATTTAGAGCTGTATCATTCCAGCAACGACAATGCCGTTACTCTAATACAAATTATAGATAAAACTTTATCTCCAATGGGTGGAAGGCTACTTAAGCGCTGGCTTGCACTTCCATTAAAATCAGTTGAAAAAATTAAGGCAAGGCATGATGTAGTACAGTATTTTCATAACAATGAAGCTGCTCTTTTAGCCTTACAGACAAACATAAAAGGTATTGGCGATTTGGAGCGGTTGATATCCAAAGTTGCTACAGCAAAAGCGAACCCTAGAGAAATTATACAGCTAAAAAATTCTTTAGAACAAATCGTACCAATAAAGGCAGTTGTTCTCGACAGCAGTCATTCGACTTTAATTGCTTTAGGGGCGCAAATTCAAGATTGTACAGTTCTTAGGTCAAAAATAGAAAGTACCTTGAATGAAGATGCTCCAGTCAATATTTTAAAAGGAAATACAATTGCCTCATCAGCTTCTGAAGAACTAGCCGCTTTGCGTGCTATAGCTTTTTCGGGGAAGGACTACCTTGACCAAATGTTGGCCCGTGAGAGTGAAGCTACCGGCATTCCATCGCTAAAGATTGCTTCAAATAATGTTTTTGGCTACTATATAGAGGTGCGTAACACCCATAAAGACAAGGTGCCTGAGCATTGGGTAAGGAAACAAACTTTGGTTAATGCTGAACGCTATATTACTGAGGAACTAAAGGAATACGAACAAAAAATATTAGGAGCTGAAGATCAAATTTTAGCAATTGAGCAGCGCCTTTTTTCAGAATTAATTGTGTGGATGCACGACTATATTAAAGACGTACAACAAAATGCTCAATTGATTGCCCAATTGGACTGCTTAAGTGCTTTTGCACATTTGGCCAAACAACACCATTACAATTGTCCTGAGCTTGACAACTCATTTGATTTAGATATCAAAAAAGGGCGCCATCCTGTAATCGAACAACAATTGCCTGTGGGTGAAACTTATGTGGCAAACGATGTGTTTTTAGACCGAGAAACGCAGCAAATCATCATGATTACAGGGCCAAACATGTCTGGGAAATCTGCCATTTTGCGTCAAACGGCCCTCATCGTGTTATTGGCACAAATAGGGAGTTTTGTCCCTGCAGCAAATGCAAGGATTGGAGTGGTCGATAAACTTTTTACTCGTGTAGGTGCTAGTGATAATATTTCTATGGGTGAATCTACTTTTATGGTCGAAATGAATGAAACTGCTTCTATTTTGAATAATATTTCAGAGCGAAGTTTAGTGTTGTTAGATGAAATTGGACGCGGAACAAGTACGTACGATGGGATATCTATTGCTTGGGCGATTAGTGAGTACTTACATGAACATCCATCGCGTGCCAAGACGCTTTTTGCAACCCACTACCATGAGCTGAATGATATGACAGAATCGTTTTCGCGTATCAAGAATTACAATGTTGCCGTAAAGGAACTGAAAGACAACGTATTGTTTTTACGAACTTTAGTTGCAGGTGGTAGCCAACACAGTTTTGGAATTCATGTCGCAAAAATGGCAGGAATGCCACAGGCGGTGTTACAGCGTTCGAAGAAAATATTAAAACAACTCGAAAAATCACATTCTGGAGACGAACTAACCGCCAAAGTCAAAGATTTGAATTCTGACATGCAATTGAGTTTTTTCAATTTGGACGATCCATTGTTGGAAGAATTAAAAACCGATATTTTGGCTACAGATATCGATCGCCTCACGCCTGTTGAGGCTTTGATGAAGCTTAATGAAATTAAGCGAATGCTCACAAATAAGAAGTGATGACAAAAACCAAAAAAAACTTTGGTATTATCAGAAATGTGTTAAATTTGCAACCCCTTTGTATATCAAAGGGACGTTCTTATAAATTGCGAAAGTAGCTCAGGGGTAGAGCATCACCTTGCCAAGGTGGGGGTCGCGGGTTCAAATCCCGTCTTTCGCTCAGAATTTTTAAGTCTTAATGCTGAAGTGGTGGAATTGGTAGACACGTTGGACTTAAAATCCAATGGCCAT
>JAQCJC010000026.1 GCA_027593245.1 Bacteroidota bacterium
TTTTTCAGCTTTTATGTAGGGTTTACAGAAGTACTTTATATGGTTTTAGTTCTCTTTTTCACATTCTTTTTTTTAAGAAGAAATAAAAAGCTCTATCAAAAACTTAAACCATTAGAGACAAAAAAAATAGCGGTTTATATGCTGTCTGTATTTGGGGTGCTTGTTTACCTAAAATTATCAAAACATATTGTTTATAATTTGCCTTATCTTGTTGCCAAATCTGTTTATGAATACACCCAAATTTCCAAAAGTTTTGAAGCTTATACACAAAACAAAAAGGGCAATTTCACCAATGTACAATTAGAATCCGACCAACACAATTCTGTATTTGTACTGATTTTAGGTGAATCTACAGTTCGTACACATATGGAGCTTTATGGTTATGAACGTCAAACCACCCCACTATTGAAAAGCATTTCAGATGAATTATGGATATATCCGGATGTTATTAGTCCACACACCCAAACTGTTGAGTCTGTTACAAAAATGCTTACTCTTGGAAACTACGAATCCCCGGAAAAAATTGAATCCGGCTCCATCATACAATTGGCCAATGCTGCTGGTTTTGATACCTTTTGGCTTTCCAATCAACGGCCTGTTGGAATGTATGAAAGTTTGGTGACCAAAATTGCACTCTCTGCATCAATGACTAAATTTTTGACTGTAGCACCAGTGACCACCAATCAAGTTTTGGATGAAGCATTATTACCAGAATTAGATATAGTTTTAAAGAATAATACAGATAAACCTAAGTTTATTGTCATTCATCTTATGGGTACTCATTTTGATTATCAAAATAGGTATCCAGAATCTTTACAAACTTTCAGCAATGTTCCAAAATTGAACTATAGTTCCGAAGAAAACCATATCAATGTAAACGCCTACGACCAAGCTGTTTTGTACACAGACTACATTGTCACTGAGGAAATCAATAAAGTAAAAAATTTAAGCGCGCAAAGCACAGTTTTATACCTCTCAGATCATGGCGAAGAATTGTATATGGATAAAAACATGGCGGGGCACAATGAATCTATTGCTACAAAGAGCATGTATGAGATACCATTTGTGCTTTGGCAATCCGACGAATATAAAAAATCTAAATCTTTGATTTTTGATGCTCAACGTCCATATATGACTGATGATTTGTTTCATAGCTTAGCTCAATTGCTACAAATTAAGGCCACTGAGGTTAGTACCAAAAGAAGTATTTTTAGCCATGATTTTCAAAATCGCCAACGCATCATATTAGGCAATGAAGATTTTGATGTAAAATTTGAGTCTATTGACAATCAAAATTCTTCCCAGAAATGAAACATATTCAAAAGAAAATTGCTATAATCATTCACTCTTTGGGAAAAGGTGGCGAGGAAAAAGCATCAGCCAATCTTTCTATTTTATTGTCCGATCTTGGTTTTGAAACCCATCTTATTTCAGCACTAAATTATGTTGACTATGAATATAAAGGTCAGCTTTTGAATTTAGGTGTTTTGAAAGATAAGGATGACTCATTTTTTGGCAGATTAAGACGGTTTTTGGTTTTTTATAGATATCTTAAATCAGAACGATTCGATTTTATCATTGATAGCCGATCCCGACCAAATTTTTTTAAGCAATTACTCATCAACAAGATCTTGTATGCCCATCAGAAAGTAGTTTTTGTGGTGCATAGCTATTGGTTGAAAAATTATCTTCCCAAACAAAGATTATTGGCAAAACTATTGTACAATAATGCCTTTCATTTGGTTGCTGTTTCTGAAGAAATCAAACAACGGATTCAGCATGAATATGGATTTGATCAGGTTAGAACGATTTATAATTGTTTGTCCAAGAGTGCGTCTATTGTAAATCAAGATACCCCAAAATTACCCCAAAATTTTATTTTATTCTTTGGACGAATTGAGGATAAGGTAAAAAATATTTCATTACTTATTGATGGGTACAGTCAATCTAAATTAGCACAAAAAAACATCAAACTTGTTATTTTAGGCGATGGCCCAGATGTTATAAAATTGCAAGAATATGCAAAAAAACTTCAACTTTTAGAGTTTATAGAATTTAGACCGTTTGTCCCAAACCCTTCATCAATTATTAAAAACGCAATCTTTTCTGTACTGACAAGCCAATACGAGGGGTTTCCCATGGTGCTTATAGAGAGTTTGTCTCAAGGAACCCCAGTTGTTTCAGTAGATTGTAAATCAGGCCCAAAAGAGGTTATTCAAAATGAAATCAATGGTTTAATGGTAGAAAACCACAATCCGAACGCATTGGCAAAGGCCTTTGATCGTTTCCTGGAAGACGAACAACTATATTTCCATTGTAAGCAAAACGCAAAAAAAAGTGTTGAAAAATTTTCAACTGAAATCATTTCAAAAAACTGGTTAAACCTTCTCAAATAAGCAACTTATCTTTTAAAAGGGGTCATATAGATATTTTTCATGATGAGCCATAGTTGAATTTTTTTAAGAAAAACAAGTCCTGTTTTGGGTAATCTTAATAAGATTTTTTGTGTAAAATTTAAATGGTTTTCATCTAAGGATTTTCTTAAAATCTCGTAATTTTCTTTATCTCCATTTATTTTACATTCAATGGCCACAGAAAACCGATTGATATCTAAATATTTTTTTAGTGGAAGATTATTTTTTTCTTCATTCTTGAAATTTTTATAAATTTTTGCACCATCATATTTGAAAGCATAATTTGAAAGATGATTTTCTTCATTTCTAATAACCTTATAGGCAGATGGCTTTGAACAAAAAGCAACCTTATATTTCAATGCTATCCGAATCCACAGATCAGTATCTTGTACGGATCTCATATTTTCATTAAATTCCCCAATGGTAGTAAAAATAGTTTTTGGAATCATCACTGCCGAGGTCCATGCAATACAGTCGATGGTTGATGCAAGAAAAAAATTCTCAACTATTCCGCAAAAATTATCATGACCGTGAAAACTGGCCTTGATTGGCTTACTGTTGTTGAAAATCTTTAAGTAGCCCATCGCATAAATACCACAATCAGGGTTGGCTTTTAATAATTTAAAAAGCTCGTCAAGATGATTTTTTTTCCATAAATCATCAGCATCCAAAAACACAATATAATCCGATTTTGCTTTTTGAATTCCGATATTTCGCGCTCTTGAAACCCCACTATTTTTTATCGAGTGAGTTTTGATTCTCGAATCATTATTGTTTTCTACAATATTCAAACTCTCATCCGTTGACTCATCATTTACCACAATGATTTCAAAATCTGTAAAGGTTTGATTTAAAGCACTTTCAATGGTATTTTGAATGTAGTTTTGTTTGTTATATAGCGGTATGACAACTGAAAAAAATGGCATTTATTTTCTTGATATATAACAAAGATAACTTAATCGGTACAAATCAAAAATGAACAAAGATGGCCTATTGGATAAAAGGTTTTTTTCAAATCGTTTTTTGAATATAGGAAAAATTATAGAGAAGAGTATATCAAGTTTAAATTTCCGAACTTTATATTTGACTCTTGAGATCTTCATATACCTGGCATCAATTAATTTTTGTTTTAGAAATAAATTCAAAGCATCTATGTTTTGAAGAGATTTTTTTAAAAATGCCTCACTTGTTTCTAAACCTAAATGATTAGCAGGATTTTCAATATGTGAAACTGTAATTTTTTTCCGTTTTAAATTATATGAAAACAATGTATCCTCATTACCAAAACGTGCCATTTTCTCATCAAATTTAATTATTTTCAGTGTTTCCTTTTTAATTAAAAAATTTGAAGAAAGTAAACTTATATATTGGTTTTTTTTTCTTGTTTCTGAATTCAGAGCTTCTCTTTTTTTTCCGTAAATCCATCGCAACAGTTGTGATTGCTCTGGTTTTTCTTTTTGATACGAAATCCCCCCATTGATTATTGGTTTTGATTCTGATAATGAGCTTATATAATTTTCAATAAAATCAGAAGATGAAGGCAGCACATCGGCATCCAAAAACAAAAGCCAGCTGTATTGTGCACTTTTTGCAAGTTTGTTGCGAATTGCACTTCTTCCAATATTTGATTTTAAAATGGTGTATAAGGTGTTTTCTAAAGCATTGATTGAGGTGTTATTTTCTCTAACTTCTAAATCTGTTGAAGCATCATCAAAAACTAGAATTTCAAATTCTATTTTAGAGGCTATGGATTGTTTGTGGACTTCATTGACTAAAGCCGTTACATCATAATTGAAAGTTGGAATTAGGATTGAAAGCATCTTAATCTTTTCGTTGCACCACTTCAAACACCTTATTGTTTTCACACTTCAAGGTTTTACTAGGATATTTTAACAGTAATCCGTAATCGTGTGTTGCCATCAAAATGGTATTCCCTTTACTATTTAAATCTTGTAAAACTTCCATGACTTCTATGCTTGTTTGCGGATCTAAATTCCCCGTAGGCTCATCGGCCAAAATAAGTTCTGGGTCATTTAGCAGTGCTCTAGCAATAGCCACACGTTGTTGTTCTCCACCGGAAAGTTCATATGGGAATTTATGGCCTTTTTTTTGCATATTTACCTTAGACAACACTTCTTCTATTTTTTGTTGTGTTTTAGTTTTGTCTTTCCATCCTGTAGCACGTAAAACAAAGTCCATGTTATTTTCAATAGTAAGTTCATTTAGCAACTTGAAATCTTGAAAAACAATTCCTAATTTTCTTCTTAAAAATGGGATATTTTTATCTTTTAAGTCTGTGAGGTCAAACCCTACAATTTGTCCTTTACCCTGTGTAAGTTCCAAATCGCCATAAAGCGTTTTTAGTAAGCTGCTTTTTCCAGATCCTGTTTTACCTATCAGATAAACGAACTCTCCTTTTTTCACATTCAAATCAACTTCATTAAGAATTAAATTTTTGTCTTGAAAAATGGAGGCTTTTTCTAATTTTAAAACAGAATCGGACATTGGTAACTAGTATTAATATTTTATAAAAGTATCACTATTCAATTCAATAATCAAATTTGAATCACATTAAACATCCTGGTTGTAGTAAAATACATTTTTTGGATTATAATTTAATTTAGAAACTACCGTTATAAATGGTATAAATTCTATATTTGAGTTTTATACAAGACTGTATTTTATGAAGTACAAAAGCATTTTTTTCTATACTTTATTTTTTTGTTTTAGTTTCTTTTTGAATGCTCAAAAATCGAAGGCATATGAACAGCCAAATAAAGTATATCTAACTGCTTTATCTTTTTTTGAAGCAGGCGCTTATGCATCTGCACAGTTGCTATTTGATGACCTTCAGAAATCAGACACCCCACTAATAGCATCTGATGCGGCCTATTATCATGCAGTTTGCGCCATTCGATTAAATCAACAACAAGCCGAACAATACTGTGAACGCTTTTTGGAGCGTTACCCCACTAGTCCGAGAAAAAACACCATTTATCTCGATGCGGGTCACTACTACTTTGCTAACGCAAAATATGCTTATGCTCGAAAATGGTATCAGAATGTGTCAGCTGAGCTCTTGGACGATGACACAAAGGAGCAGTTTTATTTTAATAATGGATACGTAAATTATGTCACTAAGAATTTCAAGCAGGCGAAAACAAATCTCTCTAAAGTTGAATTTTCTGAGGTTTATGGATCACAAGCTAAATACTATATTGGTTTTATAGCATATGAAGGGGATGATTATGACAATGCCTCAAAATATCTAGATCAAATTTCAAATGATCAACGCTACACAAACGAGTTAAATTATTTTCAGGCTGATTTGAATTTTAAACTAGGGGCTTTTAACAAAGCCATTGATGTTGCCCAAAGGGCTCTTGAAAACGCTGATCGAAATGAAACTTCTGAGTTGTCAAAAATTATTGGGGAAAGTTATTTTAACTTGAAGGAATATAAAAAAGCCATCCCTTATTTAAAAGCTTACAAAGGCAATAAGGGGAAGTGGACCAATGTTGATTTTTATCAGTTGGGATATGCCTATTACAAGCAAAATGATTTTGAAAAGGCAATAAGTGAGTTCAACAAAATTATAGGCGGTAATAATTCCGTTGCTCAAAATGCATATTATCACTTAGGACAGAGTTACATTAATTTAGACAAAAAGCAACAAGCCCTGAATGCTTTTCGAAAGGCTTCGGAAATGGATTTTGATGATAAAATTAAAGAGGATGCTTGGTTCAACTACGCAAAACTTAGTTACGATATTGGCAACCCTTATTTGTCTACTCCAATTGTCCTAAGTAATTTTTTAAAAAATTATCCAAAATCACCTTTTAAAGAACCTATTGAACTTTTATTGGTAGACTCCTATATATCATCCAAAAATTATAAAGAAGCGCTTTTGCTTTTGGAATCCAATATGAATAATGCGCTAAAGTCCAGTTACCAGAAAGTTCTTTTGTATAGGGCGTTAGAGTTATACAGTGCTAATGTATTTGACGAAGCACAAATAATGTTGCAAAAAGCCATTTCACTAGGAATTGATCCTTTCATCACAGCAAGAGCAAACTATTGGAATGCAGAAATTGAATTTTTAAGTTTAAACTTTGAGTCCGCCCTTGATGGGTTTTTGAGATTTAAAAACACTTCCATTAGTTCAACTGCTCCAGAGTTTGAGTATTTGAATTATAATCTTGGGTATGCTTATTTTAAATTAAAAAAATACTCAAAAGCCATTGCTGCTTTTGAGTCATTTCTCTCTAGTGATTTAGAAAATAATAATCATGAAAATGATGCTTTACTACGCGTAGCAGATGCGTATTATGTAACCAAGGCCTATCAAAATGCTATTGAAGCTTACGCAAAAGTAATATCTAATAGAGCTCCATTGTCGGATTACGCTATGTTCCAAACGGCAGTTAGTTTTGGATTTTTAGGACAAACTTCAGACAAGATTAGTACTCTAAAAAAGGTTTTTAGTTACAAGAGTTCTTCTTATTTGGATCAGGTTTATTTTGAATTGGGAAATACATACAATAATTTAGGAAACACTGAAAAAGCTCTAGAGGCGTACACAACTGTAATTGACCATTACAGCAAAAGTATTTTAGTGTCAAAGGCACTTTTACGCAAAGGATTATTGCTTTACAACATAAACAAAACATCAAAAGCATTGGCGGTGTTTAAACGAGTTGCGGCTGAATATCCTGCTACTCCTGAGGCTTTTCAGTCTATCAGTTCTGCACGCTCAATTTATGTTGATAATGCTGAGGTAGATAATTATGCCAAATGGGTGGGTACCCTGAGTTATGCAACTATTTCTGATAAAGAGTTGGAAAGAACTGCTTATGAAGCCGCTGAAAAACAATACTTGGAAAATAATGCAGATAAAGCGATTTCTTTATTTAACAACTACATAGTTAAATTTCCAAACGCAGGCCAGATCACGAAAGCACATTTTTATTTAGCCGCTTTATACTTCAAACAAAATCTTAGAGAAAATGCATTGCCGCATTATGAGTTTGTTATTGAACAATCTACAAATGAATTTACTGAACAAGCACTGCAGAAAGTCTGCGCGCTTAAGCTTCAACTTAAATTGGATGCTAAGCAAGCTTTGAACCGCTTGGAAGTAGAAGCTAAAAACCCTCAAAACATTCTATTTGCACAATCTAATTTGATGAAAATAGCTTACGAGGAAGAGGATTTTTCTACGGCATTAAACTATGCTCAAATCATAATAGAGAACCCAAACACTGATGAGTACATAAAAAATGATGCGCATATCATTACCGCACGATCTGCTATTAGCTTGGAGAATGACGATTTGGCGAGAACATCTTACGAAAATGTAGCTGCGACAAACTCTACCTCTTATGGGGCTGAGGCAAATTATTTTGCTGCATTTTTCAAACATAAAGACAATGCATTTACTGAATCCAATGAATTGATTCAACAACTGATTCAGCAACACCCGAGCAATAGAACCTTTGCAGCTAAAGGTCTTTTACTTATGGCCAAAAATTATTATGCTCTAAATGATGCTTTTCAAGCCACATATATCTTAGAAAATATCATTAAAAATTTCTCCTCTTTTGATGTTCTAACTAAGGAAGCAGTTCAATTGCTAGGTATGTATCAACGAGAACTTTCAAAATCTAATGCATCAATCGAACTTCAACAAGACAAAACAAATAAGAATGAAAACTAAACACATAGATATCATTTGTTTTTCTTTAGCTTTACTGATGTCTTTTCATAGTTTGGCTCAAGAGCAGATCGTCAACGACAGCCTAGATCCTCAGCTGGTTAGAGTAGTGAAGCCTTATTCTCCAAAAATCTCTGATGCTTTCAAATTAAAGCAATTACCTTCCTTGGAAAATCAAGAAATTCTAAATAAAAAATCTATAGATTATACAATTTTTTCATTCCCTGTAGCGTCTATTTTTACACCTGCAAAATCAAAATCTATTGGGTTAGAACAACTCAAAAAAAAACGAAAATTTAATAATGTTGCTGCCCTCTCTGTTGGGAATTATACCAATATTAATGGAGATTTATTTTTGAATAAATCTATAGCAAAGGGAAGGCTAATTAGTGCTTATCTAAGTCATCAGTCTTCTCAAGGGGGCATCAAAGATTTGTTTTTAGATGACCTGTTTTCAGAAAACACCGCTCAATTGAAATACAATGTCATTCAAGGCAACAAAAATTGGAATGTTCGAGCTGCTGCTCAGCGCTACATGTCTCATTGGTATGGCTTGTCTACAAATGTTGATACTGCACCTACTCAATCCTTTGATGCTAAACAAATTGTTTCAGTTTTTCAAATTAAAGGTAGTTTGAATTTAAATGAAGGGTTTGTTGAAGACGCTGAGGTCGAGACCTACACCCTTTCTGATGATTTTGACTCAAACGAAATACGAGCACAATTTAAAACCCAGCTTAAATTAGATGTTTTAGAAAAATCTTTGGAAACCCAATTTGGGTTGAGTTTTTTAAAAGGAAGTTTTAAAGAAGGTTTTACAGTAAACCAAGCTCTTGATTATGGGAATTTAGGAGTTTCAATTTCTCCTAAGTTCAAGTTCAATCTTTCCAGTTTTAACATCACAGCCGGATTGAAGGTCGTTTATTTTGATGATAACGAACGATCTAAACAGACCCTTCATGTCTATCCAAAAATAGCAACAAGTTACGATGTGGTCGATTCAATTTTTATCGCCTATGCAGGAATTGAAGGAGATCTTGACCAGAACACATACAGAGATTTGTATCTCGAAAATCCATTTGTTGCTCCCTCCTTAAATATTCTTCCAACCTCTATGCCGTACAAGCTATTTGTGGGGAGTAAGGGAAGGTTGGCTAATAGTATATCATATGATGCTAGTGCTGTTTTTTCGCGGCAAAATGATGCAGTATTATTTCAGAAAAATGCTATACAATCAAATTTGAATAACCAGCCCTTCGGTTATGGCAATTCTTTTGGTGTTGTATATGATGATATGGAAACATTTACTGTTCAAGGCTCACTTTTTTTTCAATTCAACAACTCGTTAAATATGACGACCAAAGCATCCTTCAGTTCTTACAGTTTGGATAATGAAGAAGAGGCATGGAATTTACCTAAGATTCAGGCCAGTTTAGAAATGCGTTATCAACCTACAAATCGTTTGAATCTAGGGTTTCAAGGCTATTATTTTGGTAAGCGTTTTGATCTTCAAAAAACGGATATCTCTCAAGAAAACCAATCGCCTCAAACAACTGCTTTAGATGCCTTTATTGATTTGAACATCGATGCGTCTTATAGCCTCACTCCTAAGTGGTCTCTAACTTTAAAATTGAATAATATTCTTGGAAGGAACTACAATCGTTGGATGGATTTCCCTGTTCAGGGAGCTCAAGTTTCAGCCGGCGCTTTTTATAAATTTGATTTTTAGTCTATTCCTTTTTTTTTATTTGTGCTAAAAAATCGTGATGAGGTCCTTCCTCGATTTTAATACACTCCAGACCAACAATTGAGCAAGCTGTTTTTAATCGATCAAAATCAAGGTACATCCACTTAAAGGAATCCTCTTTGCCTTTGTACCGAACGGTATATACCAATTCGCCATAATATGCGTTGTGCGTATCCAACCAAACCCCTCCATCATCATCTTCAAACATGTATTTGATATCTGAGGAATCTACAAGGATTTGACCATTTTTATTTAATAGCTTTTTTAAATGATTCAGGACTTTTGGAGTCTGTTCTAACGACTGGAAAACGCCAGATCCGTTCATCAACAGCAGCAGAGTATCAAAGCGTTGTGTTTCATCTAAAACATTTAAAACCTCTACATTATCTAATCCTCTGAGCTGACAACATTCAATAGCTTTTGGAGATATGTCTATCGATTTTACCTTGAAGCCTTTTGCCTTAAGATGTAAACTGTGACTTCCTGCGCCACAGCCAATATCTAAAATACTGCCTTTAGCCAATTTAAGGGCCGTTTGTTCCAGCATGGGCATTTCATCATAAGTTCGAAACAAATAAGAAACGCTAAGGGTTTCTTCATCCGAAATACTGGTAGAAGTAAGGATATCCTCTTTGCATTTTCCAGTTTGAAAATCTAAAAGTGCAGTTCCAAAAACGTCGTTCATAAAGAGAATTTTTCATGTATTTTTGCATTATGCAAGACCAATTGAATGATTTACCTAAGCACGCCAAAGATAAGTATAAGGCACATAAAAATTTCTTTTCAAAGCTAAAAAAGAAACCTCCAAAAAAGTTAGATTACTTAATGCAGGACTTGCATGAGCAAGAATTCATGCGAACCAATTGTTTGGATTGTGCGAATTGTTGTAAGACTACAGGGCCACTTTTCACTGAAAAGGATATTGAGCGTATTTCAAAATCTTTTCGGATGAAACCTTCAAAATTTATAGAATCCTTTCTCAGGATTGATGAAGATAACGATTATGTTTTACAATCTGTACCATGTGCTTTTTTAGGAGCCGATAATAAGTGTAGTATTTATGACATTCGCCCGAAAGCCTGCCGTGAATTTCCACATACTGATCGCCGGAAATTTCATCAAATTACTACATTAACATTGAAAAATGTTAAGATTTGTCCGGCGGCTTACAACATAGTCGAAGCAATGCGAAAAAAAATAAAATAGTATCTTTGTTTATAACTAACTATGGAACAAATTCTTAATTATTTCGATACTATTCCTTCGCTTCACCGGAGTGTTATTCTTGTTGGTGGATTGACCTTTTTTTGGATTTTGGAAGGGGCTTTACCATTAGTCAAGTTCAATTACAATAAATGGAGCCACGCTTTACCTAATTTATTTTTCACTGGGACAACCATTATTGTGAATTTCAGTTTAGCATTTTTACTACTAAACTCATCAGATTGGGTAGTTGAGAATCAATTTGGAGTTTTAAATTGGCTTCCAGAAATGCCTTTATGGTTATTTGTTGTTTTAGGGGTTTTATTAATGGATTTAATTGGGGCTTATCTTCCTCATTTTACAGAACATAAAATTAAGCCACTTTGGATGATTCACTTGGTCCATCACTCGGATCCTAAAGTGGATACAACTACGGCAAATAGGCACCATCCTTTGGAGAGTGTAGTTCGTTATGTCTTTACGCTTTTTGGAGTATTTATTATTGGAGCACCCATCGCAATTGTAATGTTGTATCAATCTCTATCTTTAGTAGCAACTCAGTTCAGTCATGCCAACATCAAACTGTCTAAAAAAACAGATTTAATACTTAGCTATATTTTGATTTCACCTGATATGCACAAGACGCATCACCATTACAAACTTCCTCATACAGATTCTAATTATGGCAATATTTTTTCCATATGGGACCGTGTTTTTGGTACCTATAGCTATTTGGATCGTGATGCACTTGTTTATGGAGTAGATACATTTCCGGATGAAAAAGAAAACAGCAGTTTAAAATCTTTACTCAAACAGCCCTTTCAGCCTTACAGAAAGCCCACTACGGATACAGAAGGTAATTTGCTCTAATCTTTTTGAATTTTTCTAATCCTTTTTGCCAGCTCTTTCTTATTTCAGCTTCATCCAACCCATTTTTAATTTGTACTTGTAGTTTAGTTTGCCCTGCTAATTTTGTAAAAAATGGATTAAAAAAGTCTTCTTTTTTTCTGCTGTGTTTATAGGCGTCTATTAGCCACTTTAGGTTAATTGAATCTAAAACTTCTGAACTCCTAAGATCCCTTCCGTAACACTTAATAGCTTTGTGTTTGGGATTTTTCGCGCCTTTATTTGGTTTAGGCGTAAAATGATAGGTGAATTTTTCAGGATTTAAAAATGGACTTCCAAAAACCTGAAATTGAGTTTCTGTGCCTCGACCTGAACTTACGTTAGTCCCTTCAAAAAAGCATAAGCTGGGGTATAAGTTTATGGCTTTTCCATTCGGTAGATTCGGAGAGGGTTTTATTGGCAAATTATAGTTTTTCTTATGGTGGTAATTGGCTACAGGGATGATGCTTAACGGGCATTGAACACCAGCCTTCAACCAGCCTTCTCCATTGATCATTTTGGCATATTCGCCAATGGTCATCCCATGTGTTACAGGAACAGGATGCATGCCTACAAAGCTTTTGTGCTCAAGCTCTAAAATAGGTCCGTCAATATAATGGCTGTTGGGGTTTGGGCGGTCCAAAACCAAAACAGGGATATTCAAAGAGGCACAAGTTTCCATTACATGATGAAGCGTAGAAGTAAAAGTGTAAAACCGCACCCCGACGTCTTGAACATCAAAAACAACAACATCTAAATCCTTTAATGCCTCAGGGTCGGGTTTTCGGTTTGAACCATAGAGTGAGACAATTGGCAGTCCTGTTTTGATGTCTACGCCGTCTTTGACATATTCGCCTGCATCAGCTTTCCCCCTGTATCCGTGCTCTGGGGCAAATACTTTTTTTATGCTGACGCCAAGGCTTAAAAGGGAATCAACTAAGTGCGTATGTGCTTCAGATGAATTATTTTTAAAAATAACTGAGGTTTGATTGGCTACAACCCCTACATTTTTTTCTTTTAATAAAGGAAGGTAAAGATTCAGCTGATTTGCGCCAACTACAATTTTTTCTTGAATTTGTTCACTAGGTCGGTTTCCACAGGAAAGAAGTACTACAACAAATAATAAAACTGTATTTTTGATAAACTTAAATTTCATTTTTTAATTTGAATTTCGAATTTTTCATCGCAAAACGCATCATTAGCGCAAAGTCCTATAAAAGTAGTGTTTCGGCACCAATAATAAAAATAGGAATAGCAGCAATTGTGATTAGTATTGTAGTAATGCTTATTGCGGTTGCTGTGAGTGTTGGTCTGCAGCAAAAAATTCGCGACAAAGCGGTAGCTTTCAACGGGCATATTACCATTTCTAATTTTGACACCAATATTTCAGAGGGTGCTCAAATCCCCATTTCTAAAAATCAAGAATTTTATCCTGAATTTTCGTCTGTAGCTGGTATTGATTACGTTCAAGCTGTAGCTCACAAATTTGGGATTATTAGAACAGAAACTGATTTTGAAGCTCTTTTTGTAAAGGGCGTGGGTGAAGATTATAATTGGCGTTATTTTGACGATTTTTTAATTTCCGGACGCTTGCCATTATACTCTAAAGCCTACAGTCAGGAGGTTATTATTTCAGAGTATTTAAGCCGCAGATTAAATTTGATCATAGGACAAACATTTCAAATGTACTTTTTAAAATCGGATACAAGTCGCCCTCCTAGAATTGTTAAGTTTGAAATTGTTGGAGTTTTTAATTCTGGTTTTGAAGAATTGGACCAATCATTTTTAATCGGGGACATAAAACATGTACAACGCCTCAACCGTTGGACTAAAGATCAAGTGGGTCAATTTGAGGTTTTTATTGAAGATTATTCGGCCTTGGATCAAAAAGGCGAGGAGGTTTATACACAAACACCATCGTCTTTAAATGCTGAAACTATAAAGCAAAAATATGCGCTTATTTTTGAGTGGATTTCAATCTTTGATAAAAATACATATGGTATTATTGGAATGATGATTTTAGTAGGGGTGATCAATATGATTACAGCCTTATTGGTTTTGATCCTCGAACGTACACAAATGATAGGGGTTCTAAAAGCTTTAGGAAGTACTAATTGGCGTATTCAAAAAGTATTTATATACACTGCAAGCTATTTGGCTATTTCAGGTTTAATCATAGGGAATTTTATAGGTTTAACCCTTTTGTTTATTCAAAAATACTTTAGTCCAATTACGCTTGATCCGTCAATTTATTATGTTACAAAAGCTCCAGTTTACATTGATTGGACATATATATTAGGATTGAATTTGATGACTTTTTTAGTCTGTTTTCTTGTCCTTATCATTCCTTCTTATCTAATTGCTAAAATAAACCCTGTACAGGCCATAAAATTTGATTAATTAAACTTCATCAATATTCGTTTGCCCTGATTTTTTATTTGATGTAAATTTGTGCAAATTTCTAATATGAATTACGCCAATAATATTCTTGAAACTATAGGTCAAACACCACTTGTTAAACTCAACAAATTGACTGCAGAGCTTCCTTGTTTAGTATTAGCTAAATATGAGACCTTTAATCCTGGAAACTCTGTAAAGGATCGTATGGCGTTACAAATGATAGAAGATGCAGAGGCTGATGGCCGTCTAAAGCCCGGAGGAACAATAATCGAAGGAACTTCAGGAAATACGGGAATGGGTCTGGCATTAGCAGGGATTATTAAAGGCTACAAGTGTATTTTTGTTTTAGCGGACAAGCAGTCCAAAGAAAAAATGGATATACTTCGTGCCGTTGGTGCTGAAGTAGTCGTTTGTCCCACATCTGTTGAACCTGAAGATCCTCGTTCTTATTATTCTGTATCTAAACGTTTGGCTAAAGAAACACCAAACTCATGGTATGTAAATCAATATGACAACCCAAGCAATTGTAAAGCACACTTTTTGAGCACAGGCCCTGAAATTTGGGAACAAACCGACGGGAAAGTAACTCATTTTGTAGTGGGTGTTGGAACAGGTGGTACAATATCAGGAGTTGGTAGTTATTTAAAAATGAAAAACCCGAATGTTAAAATATGGGGTATCGATACTTATGGAAGTGTCTTTAAGAAATACCACGAAACAGGTATTTTTGACGAAAATGAAATTTATCCCTATGTAACTGAAGGTATTGGAGAGGATATTCTTCCCGCCAATGTAAATTTTGATATAATAGATGGATTTACCAAAGTAACAGATAAAGATGCCGCAGTCTATACCCAACGCTTAGCCAAAGAAGAGGGTATGTTTTTGGGTAACTCTGCTGGTGCAGCCATAAAAGGTGTATTGCAACTAAAAGAACATTTTGGACCAGAGGATGTCGTAGTGGTTCTATTTCATGACCATGGAAGCCGCTATGTCGGCAAAATGTTCAATGACGATTGGATGCGCGAAATGGGCTATTTGGACTAAATTCTTAAAGCTTATTCAAGTTGATTTTTTTTATTCTTCTAAAATGGTTAATTTTAAATCATGCAGGAAGACTTTTTACATTACGTCTGGTTGCATAAAAAATTCGCCCTCGAATCGTTATATACCACACAAAACCAATCGATTGTAATAAAATCGGTTGGTCAGCCAAATTACAATTCAGGCCCCGATTTTTTTAATGCACAAATTTATATCGAAGATCAGTTGTGGGTAGGCACAGTAGAAATCCATGTTCAATCCTCGGATTGGTACGTGCATCATCACGAAATAGATCCTGCTTATGACAATGTGATTTTACATGTTGTTTGGACGCATACCACTGAGGTCTTTAGGGCTGATAACTCTGTAGTGCCAACTTTGGTTCTTGAGTCCTTTGTACATCCACAACTTCTAAAAAACTATACTGCTTTAAAAAAAAATAAAAATCAATGGATACCATGTGCATCACAATTTTCTATAGTCAGTGATTTTGAAATTTCAAACTGGTTAGAACGACTGTACTTAGAACGCTTGGAACACAAATTTAAACCTATCCAAATACAACTTTTAAAGACAAATCAAGATTGGGAAGCGGTTATGTTTTGGCAATTGGTACGTGCATTTGGAGCCAAAGTAAATGCTGAAGAATTTTGGCAATTAGCAAAGTCTTTTCCTTTTTCAGTGTTTAGGAAAATTCAAAACAATCCCCTTTACATGGAAGCCTTGTTGTTTGGACAATCTGGCTTATTGGATGATGATGTTGAAGATCCTTATTTCAGGGATTTGGTTATAAGCTATCAGTTTTTAAAACAAAAATATAAACTAATCAAGCTTGAATTATTTTCTCTTAAATTTTTTAGATTGAGACCCCCAAATTTCCCTACAATTAGACTCTCACAACTGGTTCAATTATACCATAAGAACACACATTTATTTTCAAAATTAATGCAAGCAAATACTCATAATAAGTTACAACAAATTCTAATCTGTGAAACTTCAGATTTTTGGCGATCCCATTACACTTTCAAAAATACATCCATAGAAAAAACGAAGCGTATATCTCAATCTTTTGCAGATTTACTCATTATTAACGCGGTTTTGCCAATGATGTATGCGTATCGCTTGTTTAAAGCCTTAGATCAAGACATTATCATTTCAATAATTAAAACAATACCCTCAGAAAAAAATAATATTGTCAATGCATTTAATAGGCTTAAACCGATTGCTAAAACTGCATTAGATTCCCAAGCATTAATACAACTTAAAAACAATTATTGTACGCAAGTAAAATGTGTACAATGTGGAATTGGTAGTGCTCTTTTGAACCGAAATGCTTAACTTGCAATATGAAGTTATTTTATCAACTTTTATTTTATTTTCAGCGGCATGGATTTTATGTTTGTCAACGTATAGCCGATCGTTTTGGAATGCGCGCTAAAGTTGTACGTACCTCTTTTATTTATGTCACCTTTGTAACAGTAGGCTTTGGTTTTGCGCTGTATTTATTTTTGGCATTTTGGTTACGCATCAAGGATATAATTTTTTCTAAACGCACCTCAGTTTTTGATATCTAGAATTATGTCCAGTCCTGTTGTAAAAATTTTCAGATCCAGACTTAATATAGCTATAGTTCTGCTCACTTTTGTTTTTGTTATTGGAGTTTTTGGCTTTAAAATCATTTCAGATTTTTCTTGGATTGATGCAGTTTATATGACCGTTATTACCATCACAACTGTAGGATTTGGAGAGGTTCAGCCTTTGGATCAAGAATCGAAAATATTTACGATATTTCTGATTCTGACAAGTGTCATCATTGTTGGATATGCCATTAAAGTTATTACAGAATACATAATTTCAAGAGATACTATAAATGAATTAAAAAAAAAGAAAATGCAAAAAAAAATTGATGCACTTTCAGGCCATGTCATCATTTGTGGCTTTGGTAGAAATGGAAAACAAGCGGCTAAAAAATTAGCAACACACAACCGCACTTTTGTTGTGGTTGAAAAGGACGAACTTGTAACTCAGAAACACTTAAGTGACATTAAACTTTTTGTGAACGGAAATGCCAACGAGGATGAAGTTTTAATTGCTGCTGGAATACAAAAAGCTTCTTGCTTAATATCTGCTTTACCTAATGATTCAGAAAATCTTTTTGTAGTACTTTCCGCCCGCCAAATGAATTCTGAGATTAGGATTATAAGTCGCGCTTCACAAGAATCATCCTACAGCAAGCTGAAGCTTGCTGGCGCAAACAATGTTATTCTACCTGACCGCATTGGAGGAGATCATATGGCTTCTTTAGTTGTCGTTCCTGATCTTTTGGAATTTGTCGATAATTTATCGATTGTTGGTGATCAAACAATAAATATTGAAGAAGTTTCAGTAGAACAACTGTACGATACTGCCAAACTAAAAACAATTTTGGAATTAGACTTACGTAAAAAAACAGGTTGTAATGTGATTGGCTACAAAGACCAACATGGAAAATACCAAATCAATCCAGAAGCAGATCAGAAGTTAGTCCCAGGATCTAAAGTCATTGTTTTGGGACGACCCGAGCAAATACAAACGCTCAATACCATGTATAATATAGCTGTGGGTTAGTTTATTATTTGTTTTTCTGAACGTAATTTATTAATCGTTAATTTTAATAACTCATTTTTTTTTGTCATCTTGTTGCCACTTTTAAGTCAATAAAAACACTCTTATGAAATTCAAAATACAAACACTTTTTGCTCTAATTTTTCCGTTTTTATCATTTGCCCAGGACAAGGGCATTGATCAAATTATTGATGAGAAATTTGGGAATGCTACTGGCTGGTTTGTAGATTTTATATTTTATCAAATTCAATTTACTGAGGATGTAAAAGTATTTTGGGTGTTGTTTCCGCTTATAATAGGGGCAACGTATTTCACCATTTATTTTAAGTTCATTAATTTTCGTGGCATACTAACATCCATCAATATTGTTCGTGGAAAATACGATAGTATAGACCACCACGAAACACTAGAAGCTGCTGGAGATTCAACACCAGGAGGTGATAGTGTAGAGACTATTGCTGTTGAAGGGCATGAAGGAGAAGTTTCACATTTTCAAGCGCTTACTGCAGCACTTTCAGCAACAGTAGGACTTGGAAATATTGCAGGTGTAGCAATTGCTGTTTCTATAGGTGGAGCAGGAGCTACCTTTTGGATGATCATTGCTGGACTTTTGGGAATGGCTTCAAAATTTGTAGAATGTACACTGGGTGTAAAGTACAGAGATATTGATGTAAATGGCGTGGTGTATGGTGGCCCTATGTACTACCTTACCAAAGGATTAAAATCTAAAGGCTTAGAAAAACTTGGAAAAATTCTTGCTGTCTTGTTCGCTATTTTTGTAATAGGAGGATCTTTTGGGGGAGGAAATATGTTTCAAGTCAATCAAGCCTTTCAATTGGTAGAAAATATTACTGGAGGTGAAGCATCAGTATTGCATGGAAAAGGATGGTTATTTGGAGTTGTTATGGCTGCTTTGGTTGGAATCGTTATCATTGGCGGAATAAAAAAAATAGCCAAGGTTACAGACAAGATTGTTCCCTTTATGGTGGTTATTTATGTTACCGCTTCACTTTTTGTTATTTTTTCAAATATTAACATGATTGGCGATGCATTCGCCCAAATTTTCAATGGCGCTTTTAGCCCAGAAGGCGTAGCTGGTGGTGCTGTTGGTGTTCTTGTACAAGGATTTAAACGAGCGGCTTTTTCGAATGAAGCGGGAATTGGTTCTGCATCCATCGCTCATTCAGCTGTTAAAACAAGGTACGCAGCCTCAGAGGGCATGGTCGCTTTGTTGGAGCCTTTTATTGATACAGTCGTTGTGTGTACTATGACAGCTTTGGTTCTTATCATCACTGGAAATGTGAATGCTGCAAATGCATCCTTAAATGATGCTCAGGCTATATTACTTACCTCAGGGGCTTTTGAGTCTGCTATTTCATGGTTTCCATATGTGCTGACTGTTGCAGTAGTTTTGTTTGCATTTAGTACTATGATCTCTTGGTCTTATTACGGATTTCAAGGCTGGGCTTATTTGTTTGGACGTTCCAAAAAAATGGAATATACCTACAAAATTATCTTCTGCCTGTTTGTTGTTGTTGGTTCTGCAGCAAGTTTAGGATCTGTTATTGGATTTTCAGATGCAATGATTTTTGCCATGATGGTGCCTAATATGGTTGGTATAGTAATTCTTGCGCCCAAGGTCAAAAAGGAACTTAATAAATACTTGAGCGCAATCGGTAAATAATATTCACCTATTTAGATGTGTTTCCTCATTTCACAAAACGTCAACGAATTGGAGCCTTAATCCTCTTTTTGATTATTGTTTTGCTTCAATTAGTATTATTTTTTGCGCCACATAGTGAATTTTTGTCACTACAACCGGATGAAATTTCATTAAACCGTTTAAATAAAGAATTTGTAGCCTTAAAGCAAAAAACCCAAAAAAAGGGTGATCTAAAACTCTTTCCATTCAATCCTAATTTTATTACACCACACAAGGGATATGTTATGGGGATGTCTGTTTCAGAGATTCAGCGTTTAAAGGATTACAGGTTTGATAATAAATGGATCAATTCTATTGCAGAATTTCAGGCCGTTACAGATGTTTCCGATTCATTGCTGGCATTAATTTCTCCTTATTTTAAATTTCCAGATTGGGTTCAAGCCCAAAACAAGGTAAAACCAGACAAGCAGCCAATGGAAAAATTAGATTTAAATTCTGCTACCAATGAGCAGCTCCAAGATGTCTATGGTATAGGTCCCAAATTGGCTGAGCGAATTCTAAATTATAGAAATAGATTTGAGGGTGGTTTTGCTTCAATGTTTGAGTTAAAAGGTATTTATGGATTAACCAATGAAGTTATTAGTAACATAAATAAAATCTTTGATATTAAACAACCCAGAAATATCAAAAAAATCAACTTGAATAAAGCTACACAAGAAGATTTGGTTCAGGTTCCTTACATAGATTACGAATTGGCTTATTCTATAATAGAAATGCGTGTGTTAATAGAAGGGTTTAAAACGGTTGATGAATTAACAAAACTTAAAGATTTTCCTACAAATAAATTAGACATAATTAAGTTATATTTGCACATAAATTAGATTTTCATGAATTTTGAATTTTCAGAAGAACATAAACTAATTGCGGATTCTGCCCGTGATTTTGCTGAGCAATACATCAGACCACATGTAATGGATTGGGATGAGGCGCAACATTTTCCTAAAGAAGTCCTTCAGAAAGCAGGCGAGATGGGGTTTATGGGGATCTTTATCCCGGAGGAGTATGGAGGTTCTGGGCTTGGCTATCACGAATATGTAGCAATCATCCAAGAAATATCCAAAGTCGATCCTTCTATAGGTTTGTCTGTTGCTGCACATAACTCCTTGTGTACAGGGCATATATTTTATTTTGGAAATGAAGAACAAAAGAAAAAATGGCTCCCAAACCTAGCCTCAGGAAAGCACATAGGTGCATGGGGTCTTACCGAACACAATACTGGTAGCGATGCTGGAGGAATGAATACTACTGCAACTAAAGACGGGGATTACTATATTTTGAACGGTTCAAAGAACTTTATCACACATGGAATAAGTGGAAATATAGCTGTTGTCATTGCGCGTACTGGTAAAAAAGGGGATTCTCATGGTATGTCGGCTTTTGTAGTGGAACGAGGAACTCCTGGATTTAGCTCAGGTAAAAAAGAAGACAAATTAGGAATGCGTGCGAGTGAAACAGCCGAACTCATTTTTGATCAATGTAGAGTCCACAAAGACAATATGCTTGGCAGCGAAGGAGAAGGTTTTGTACAATCACTTAAGCTCCTAGATGGTGGCCGAATTTCTATTGGTGCATTATCCCTTGGCATCGCCAAAGGCGCTTATGAAGCTGCGCTAAAGTATTCTAAAGAACGTGTACAGTTTGGAAAACCCATATCAAGTTTTCAGGGAGTCTCTTTTAAGCTTTCTGATATGGCTACAGAAATACAAGCCTCAGAGCTTTTAGTTCACAAAGCGGCGTCCATGAAAAATAAAGGCGAAAAAGTAACTACTACTGGAGCTATGGCTAAAATGTATTCGAGTGAAGCTTGTGTACGCATTGCCAACGAAGCTGTTCAAATTCATGGGGGTTATGGTTATATAAAGGAATACCCAGTTGAAAAGTTTTATAGAGATTCAAAACTTTGTACTATTGGTGAAGGAACCACCGAAATCCAAAAGCTTGTGATCGCTAGAAATATTTTAAAATAAATTGTTGCAATATCATAATTAAGATTATATTTGCACACTAATTCTAAAGAAAGGAGGTTTATATTTATGCTAATAATACCAATAAAAGAAGGAGAAAATATAGATAGAGCACTAAAGCGTTTTAAACGTAAGTTCGATCGTACAGGAACAAAACGTTCATTACAAACACGTAAACAATTTACGAAACCCTCCGTAAAGCGAAGAGCAGAAATTCAAAAAGCACAGTATATTCAAGGCCTAAGAGACGCTGAGAACTTATAAATACTGAGTTTTTAAAAATACAAAACACCTCATTTTGAGGTGTTTTTTTTGTTTCATAGTTTTTGAAGCTATTCAAGTCCATTCAAAAAGATATTCTTTTTTTTGTATCTTAGGATCACCAAGTACATGCTTATGTCTATTCAATCTTTCATAGATTATCTTTCCTTAGAAAAAAAATATGCTGCACACACCATAACAGCATACCATAAGGATTTGAACGACTTTAAGGCTTTTTTGTCCAAAGAGTTTTCTGACTGTAATCTAAAAGAGGTAAATTATGCCATGTTACGCAGTTGGGTGATTCAACTTGTAGAAGGTGGCTTGAGTAATAGATCTGTTAATAGAAAAATATCATCGCTTAATACCTATTATAAATTCTTAATTAAGATAGGTGATCTAACCCACTCTCCATTAGCTAAGCACAAAGCATTGAAGGTTCAAAAAAAGGTTCATATTCCTTTTTCTGAGCAAGAGATTGAGACAGTTTTAACTGCTGCACCTTCACATGATTTCGAAGCCGTAAGGAATAAGCTTATTGTAGAGTTGTTTTATTCCACAGGAATTCGCCGCTCAGAACTTATCAATTTGAAACTCATTGATTTGGATTTTGAGCAAAGCCAAATCAAAGTTTTAGGAAAACGCAATAAAGAGCGTTACATTCCATTGTTAACTACAGTCCAAGACACTTTAAAATCATACATCAAAGTACGAGAGCAATTAGCACATATTCAAGCCCATGATTTTCTTTTTCTAACGCAGAAAGGAACTAAAATATACGGAACACTTGTGTATCGGGTTATCAATACATATTTTTCTGAAGTGTCCTCAAAAGTAAAAAAGAGCCCACATATATTGAGGCATTCTTTTGCAACCCATCTTTTGAATCACGGAGCTGATCTCAATGCTGTAAAAGAGTTATTGGGGCATTCAAGCTTAGCTGCAACGCAGGTCTACACACACAATAATATTTCAGAATTAAAAAAGGTATATGCTAAAGCACACCCAAGACTAACAAAAGTTTAATTAAGATTAATTTTTATCCGTTATGAAAGTAAATGTCCAGTCCATCAATTTTAATGTTGATCAAAAACTTATCAATTTCATTCAAAAGCGAATGAATAAACTTGATTTATTTTATGATAAAATAATTAAGTCAGATGTATTTCTCAAGGTTGAAAACACTTCGGAGAAGGAGAATAAAATATTTGAAGCCAAGCTTTCTGTCCCCGGTGATAGTTTTGTTGTTAAGAAAAAATGCAAGAGCTTTGAAGAGGGCGTTGATACAGCAGTTCATATTCTAGAACGTCAGCTCAAAAAACGAAAAGAAAAATTACGCAAACAAACCTCATAAAAATATTTAAAAAATGTTTTGAAACAAAAAAAATATATATACAT
>JAQCJC010000115.1 GCA_027593245.1 Bacteroidota bacterium
TTGAATAATTTGAAGATGCGTGCGATAAACCTGTTTATCGTTACCTAAGCATCTAATGATCCTAGCCACAACAATTAGTCAGTAAAATTCAGTGCCTGCTTTAACTCTGCCGGTGGCTCTGGCAAATCCTTAAAAACTCTCCACGCTATTTTTGTGCTTGGAATAAGAACTGCCCAAGCTGTAACAAAAATCGCCACAAAATAAATATACAGGCTCTTATTCGAGACAAACCACTCCTCAAGCGCTCCCTTATACGGCGCTATAACATTCGCGTAGAAGTCAACGGAGGCTGTTGCACCGTGCATTATCTCTTCCTCACCACGAAATATGATCGAACCTATCCCCGAGAGGCCTGGCCGAACTTGCGTTATAAGACCCTGAGTGTTCTCCGAATAAGCCCCAAATGTTTGGGTAGTTAGTGGTCTTGGGCCGATAACACTCATATCACCAAAAAAAATATTCAACAGCTGCGGCAGCTCATTTATCTTAGTTTTACGCAAAAATATCCCTACCGGCAGTACTCTAGGATCACCTCTCATGGTAACTGTACCAGTACCAATGTTAGGGCTATTCTTCAGCATAGTCGCGAACTTAAATAACTTGAATTTATCACCGCCCTTACCGATGCGTTCCTGTAAAAAGAACACCTCGCCCTCCCCAGTGAGTCTTAGTGTTATTACTATAGGAACCAACAAAGGAGAAAGGAACAATAACGCTATCGAAGAAAATAAAATATCAAAAAAACGGTCCATTGTTACATCCTCTGATCTAGGTATTTACCCGTCTCTTTATGAGCAAACTCAGGCAAAAGGCCAAAATACAATTTAACGATATCATCTTTGGTCCAAGTACCTTTATTTCTTAGCGCTTCAATTCCGCTCATAAAATCATCTAACTTAGCCTCATCAAAATCAGGCTGATTTTTGATGACCCCAACCGTCTCAAGACGCTCCATATCTAAATCTTCGTTATCAGTAAAAAATTCCTCAAAGTCCTTTTCACCGGTTGTGTCACTCTTAAAGAAATAACAAGGCCATTGTTTATTGGCAATCAACTCCTCCGCTCTATCTCGCGCCTCATCCTCAGATTCACATTCATACGGATCATAGCCTCGCTCTCTTAGATAGCGAACAGCAATTTCAGAAAAAGTAATCAGATGTAATTTCTCACTGAGTTTAGGAAAGAAGATATCTCTATTTTCTCCAAGCAGACCAGACAGCAGACAAAGCTCACCCGACTCTTGCGGCGTTACGAAGTAACGTCGTACATCATTTGGAGCGGAGAATGGCTGTTTTTTTGTAAATCTTTGATTAAAACCATGAAGAAGCGAGCCATCTGAAAAAGCCACATTGGCAAAACGTGCCATCGAAATATTTTGGGTGAGACTCTCACGCATTAAAAACATTTCCATTATCCGCTTACTAGCACCCATCATATTGACTGGGTTAGCCGCTTTATCAGTTGATACACAAAAATACTTCTTGGAACCCATAGCTTTTGATAATCGCAAAGTCTTAACTGTATTGAATACGTTAACCATAATCATACGCATAAGCGTATACGGATCTTTCTCACTTCTAACATGCTTTAGAGCTGACAAATTAAAAACATAATCATAGGGGCCCTCGTTCTTCATAAGAGCTTCGAACTCAATGGACCCGCAATCAAGCGCAAAAGTTTTAAAATCACCAGAGCCATAACCAACTGTACTTCGAAGATCACGAACAAGCTCAACCATGTTATTTTCAGATATATCAACCACATGGAGTATTGCTGGGTCTCTTTTAAATATCTCTCCCACAACAGCTTGTCCTATCGAACCCGCTCCACCAATTACAAGAAAGCGGGCTTTTGATACTAACGAAACTAGATCGTCATTATAGCTAATCAAATCCTTTTCAAATAACGCTTCATCGCGGCCAATCAATGATAAATAATCCATAATAAATCCTAGTTTAAAACAATATTAAATCAAAAAAATCGACTTCACATCCTGGGACTAAAAGGAGGAGACCATTCCAACAATTCTCGAGAACGATCGACGTCTAATTGAAGGTCTGACATCAAGCTGACAGCAGCTTTCCGCTTCCCTAAAATAGTCAAAATGCACCAAAGGAGTTTTAGAGGCAGCTTTACCGTCTTAGGTTTTTTACCAATAAGCTTACCCATTAACTCAACAATTTCTAACGTGGATAGGTCATGATCATCACTAACAAGAAATAACTCATTTTCCGCCCTTTTGTGCTCAATACACACTGTTATAAAGCTAACTAAGTTTTCGATAGCTACCAAACTACGTTTATTATCAATTGAGCCAAATGGAAGCGGTATCCCATACTTAATAAATTTCTGTATCAGTCCAAAATTTCCAGGCGCATTTTTACCGTAGATGGCGGGAGGGCGAATAATGACGACGTCCAAAGTTGTACGTCTGGCTATTTCACGTAAGCCGATTTCAGCTTCCAACTTAGAGACGGCATATGGGGAATGCGGAGATGGAGAATCATTAGGACTAAAGGGAATACCAGAGGTCACGGCTCCATTAACGCCTATCGAACTCAGAAATATGAACCGAGATACACCACATTCGGCTGCTTGCTCGGCTAGATTCAATGTGCCTTGCGTATTAGTCAACCTAAAAGCTGCAAGTGGATCAGCTATCTTATCATTTAAAATATGTGCCCGACCAGCCAGATGAACAACTGTATCGCAACCGTCCAGGGCTTTTCTCCAATCAGTATTCGCGTCCAAACTTTCCACAATGATGTAGTCTTGACCTTTGATCGCTAGAGCTTTATCGCGAACCGAGCCTAAGTAATTATCACCCCTATTCCGCAGCGTCTGACAAAGAGCCTTTCCAACAAAACCATTAGAGCCAGTCACTAGAATTTTATTGTATTTTCTCTGATCCACTCAAGGCCCTTTTAGTTTAATAGCGGTAAGCGACGATCGGATCCCAAGCATACAGTCTGATGATTCAATCCCGAAATTGGTTGTAAGTTTATTTGAGTTTAGCTGAGACTGTGCAGGCCGTTTGGCCAGAGTGGGAAATTCTTTTGTAGTTATAGCTACAACATTAGGCTTACTCGCAATAACTTTAAGCTCCAAAGCTTCATCAAAAATAGCGCGAGAAAATTCAGCCCAAGACCAACAAACGTTACCCCCAAAATGATATAAGCCTGAGTTTAACTCTTTTGATTTAACGTTTTCTAGAATAACAACAATGGCATTGGCTATATCTTGAGCATACGTGGGACAGCCAATTTGATCTCCGACAATGCGCAGCTCACTAAGCTCAGCACCCAAACGTAACATGGTTTTAAGAAAATTATTTCCATATTCGCTGAACACCCAAGCCGTTCTTATAATTATATGCCTGCATCCTGAGGATTGAATTACTAGTTCACCCTTGAGCTTCGTGTCGCCATAAACGCTTTGTGGATTGGTTTGATCATCCTCTTTATAAGGCATCATAGACGCACCATCAAACACATAATCTGTAGATACATGGACTAACCAACAATCCAATTCATTGCAAGACGCGGCGATATTAGCAACCGCAAGATGATTAATAAGGTCCGCCTTGTCCTGATCTTGCTCTGCCTTATCGACTGCCGTGTAAGCTATCGCATTAATGACTATATCGGGTGAAATCTGTTTAATTAGCCTTTTAGTAGCGTCAAAGTCTGCAATATCAATCTGATCACGGGATGTGTATATAACATTATGATCTGTCTTTTCTAACTGATCATATAGACATCGCCCAAGCTGGCCGTTGCAGCCTAAAACAAGTATTTTCATCGCTTCAGATCAGCCAGTCTGTCAGCTCTAGCATCTTTATTAGACAAAATAGGATTCTCTAT
>JAQCJC010000116.1 GCA_027593245.1 Bacteroidota bacterium
TCTGGAGCAATATCTTGGTATGATTTTGCCGTTGAAATTTTCAAACAGTTTGGCAAGACTATTGAGGTTAAGCCCATCAAAACAAAAGATTATCCTACCGCAGCAAAGCGGCCAGAGTATAGTGTGTTGAAGACTACAAAAATTCAAGAAGAGTTTAATCTTCAGGTCAGGCATTGGAAATTAAGTCTCAAAAACATAACCCCTCCAAAATGATAAAAAACTTAATTGTTTTCGGAACGCGCCCAGAGGCGATCAAAATGGCTCCTGTAGTGAAGGAGTTTTTAAAATACCCAGACATTTTTCATACTAAAGTATGTGTCACAGCTCAACATAGAGAAATGCTGGATCAAGTGCTAGATTTTTTTGAGATAAAGCCAGATTTTGATCTTGATCTTATGAAGCCTCATCAGAACTTATATAGTTTATCATCCTCTATAATACTAGGGCTAAAGCCCATTTTAGAAACTTTTAAACCTGATTATGTGTATGTGCATGGGGACACCACCACAACAATGGCCTCAAGTATAGCAGCATTTTATTCAGGATCTAATATTTGTCACATAGAAGCAGGATTGCGTACATTTAATATGCAGTCGCCTTTCCCCGAAGAAATGAATCGCTCTGTGACAGGAGTAGTTTCAAATATTCACTTTTCTCCAACGGAAACTTCAAAAAATAATTTACTTCGTGAAAATAAGCTCAAAGATAGTATCATAGTCACTGGGAATACTGTTATTGATGCACTGATGTTCAGCGTAAATAAAGTTAAAAACTTAAACTATCAAGACACAGAAATAGAGCATTTAAAGAGAATATTGGATGCAGAAAAAAAACTAATATTAGTTACAGGGCATAGGCGAGAAAACCACGGAGCGGGGTTTGTTAGAATATGTGAAGCACTAAAAGAAATTGCTGTAGATAATCCCCAAACTCAAATTATATATCCAGTTCATTTAAATCCTAACGTTCATGGTCCAGTTTATAGGCTCCTAAGTGAGATTGACAACATCCAATTAATTGCCCCACTTTCCTATCCAGCTTTTGTATGGTTGATGGAAAAATCATATTTGATTGTAACGGACAGTGGTGGCGTTCAGGAAGAAGCACCAAGTCTTGGGAAACCAGTTTTGGTCATGCGTGACACAACAGAACGCCCAGAAGCTGTTGAGGCTGGAACAGTTATTTTAGTTGGAACAAATAAAGATAAAATTGTTGACGAGGCAAATAAATTACTAAATGATGCGTTTGCCTATAAAACGATGTCAAAATTACACAACCCTTATGGCGATGGAATGGCCTCTCAAAGAATTGTCAATTATATTAAATCAATATTAAAGTCTTAGCATGAAACCAAAACCAGAAGTTGTGATGATTGGACTTGGATATATTGGTCTGCCTACTGCAGCATTGATTTCTAGTCAGCATACTTTTGTCCATGGGGTAGATATTAATCAAAATGTAGTTGACACCATCAATAAGGGTCAAATACATATTGTTGAACCTGATTTAGAAAATGTAGTCTCAAATGCGGTTCAAAATGGCTACTTATTTGCAAGCTGTTCACCGGTTGAAGCGAGCACCTATATTATTGTAGTTCCCACCCCATTTAAAGGGGATAATGAACCCGATATATCATTTGTAGAGGCTGCAACAAAAAGCATTATTCCCCTTCTCAAAGAAGGAGACTTATACATCATTGAATCGACTTCTCCCGTTGGGACAACTGAAAAGATGAAGGATTATATTTATGCCGAACGACCAGAATTGAGGGATCAAATTTATATGGCCTATTGTCCTGAGCGTGTTTTACCTGGAAATGTCATGTATGAATTAGTGAACAACGATAGAGTTATTGGGGGCATTAATGATAAATCTACCAAAAAAGCGGTAGCTTTTTACGGGCAATATGTAAAAGGTAAATTACACGAAACCAACGCACGAACTGCAGAAATGTGTAAGCTAGTAGAAAATTCTTCTCGTGATGTTCAGATTGCCTTTGCAAATGAGTTATCTTTAATTTGTGACAAGGCAGACATCGATGTTTGGGAACTTATAGAACTAGCAAATAAACATCCGCGGGTGAATATACTCAGCCCAGGCTGTGGTGTTGGTGGGCACTGCATAGCGGTTGATCCTTATTTTATCGTTTCAGATTATCCAAAAGAATCAAAAATTATTGGCACTGCCAGAGAAATAAATAATTATAAGTCCTTTTGGTGTGCAGAAAAAATTCAAAATGCCAAACTTGAATTTCAAATAAAACATGGTCGAAAACCAAGTGTGGCATTGATGGGATTAGCGTTCAAACCCAATATTGATGATCTTCGTGAATCGCCCGCAAAATATATTGCCCAAAAAGTATTACAAAATGCAAATAATGAAACCCACTATATTGTTGAACCAAATATTAATGAACATGCGGTTTTTAAACTTACAGATTACCAAGAAGCTACACAAAAAGCAGATATAATCGCATTTTTAGTGGCTCATGATGAGTTTAAAACTTTAGAGTTAAATTCAAATAAAGTCATCCTTGATTTTTGTGGAATAAATCTATAACAATGACGGGAATTAGATTATTAAACAATCATTTTTCATTATTGGTGATGCTGTTAGGATCAGCATCAGTTTTTTTATCAAATATTTTATTTAAAGATATTCTTAGTTTAGATCAATATTATAAATATTCAATTCTAATAACATTAATAAGCATTCTGAACTCCTTTGGTGCATTTGGAACGGATCAAGTTATCCTAAGGTTATCAAAAATTAAAAACCAAAAAATAAAAATAGACACAAAAGTACCATTAATTGCTTTTTTTTCAATTCTAATATCAGCAGTATTTGCTGCATTATATTTAAATCAAAACTTTAATTTTTTCTTAAACGCTGTTTTTTTTATTGGAATTATTCTATGTATGCTATTATACAATATCCTCAGGCTGTTAAGCCTGTTTGTTTTTGCTCAATTATTAAATAACACATGGAAAATTTCACTAATATTCTTTTTTATAATGTGTCTAATAAATTTTCAGAATTTTGATAATCTGGTAGTTTATTTGTGCTTTATGGTATGGTTTTTTAACCTTCTAGTTGTTGTTTTTTTGATAATATTAAAAAAGATTTTGTTCGAGAAGAACATGTACTCTAATAAAACTATTTTTGGTTATACATTTTATTATTTTATATCATTATTAGGGTTGTCTTTTTTAGCACAAGGAGATAGACTAATGATCGAGGCTTTTTTCACAAAAGAAAGTTTCAATAATTATTTTTATTTAAGTTCAATTTTTGTGTTTCCTTTTTCTCTACTGCAAAGTTATGTAGGTTTTAAAGAGTTAGTCAAGATGAAAACATTAAAAACTAATCTTAGAAGATTAAGCTACAGGGTTGCAAAATTCTCTGTTTTGTTTTCGTTAGGATTATTAACAGTAACATATTTTGTTTCTTCAATAGGATTTTTAACGGCGTGCGGGTATCGCCCGCTCCGGCAAGCGACGCATTGAGCGTGGTCGTGAGCAGTTGGAAGGGCAGCAAAAGCAGCATGGCCCGCAGGAACTGCCGGGCGTAGACACTGGCGGTGCCGTCAAGGTTAAGCAGCCATAAAAGTGCATCAATCCCGAAGCCACCCAGCAGCCAGGCGGCGGCACCGACGGCCAGGGCAACCAGCACCGCCTGATGCATTGCCCGGTTAGCCCCATCCCAATCTTCAGCCCCAACGAGCCGCGAGACGAGTGCGGTGGCCCCCGCTGAGGCAAGGATGCCAAACGAGCCGATCATCCAAGCCAGATAGAAGCAGGTCGTCTGGGCCCCCTGCAGGGCCAACTGATCAGCGGCGGTCGCC
>JAQCJC010000117.1 GCA_027593245.1 Bacteroidota bacterium
TTATGTTGGAAAATGATAAGAATAAAAATATCCCCAAAAATAAAAAATTATTCTTGAGGATAATTGTACACCCCATTGAGCTATTTTCGAAACAATCGCTTAGTTTTTTGAAAAAGATTGTTGATTAGTTTTGGGATAATTAGTGATTTTCTGACTCTTTTTTTTTTACTTTTAAGTCATGAAAACTCATTTACTCTCTTTGGCTGGACTTTTTCTTTGTCCGTTTCTGTTTAGTCAAATATTAACTGTTAATACTGGTTCGTCTGTGTCCATTGCTTCGGGTAGTTCGATAACCCTTGATGGATTGGAAATAGCACCTGCTGATACCTATGTGATTAATGGTGCCAATGATGTATCGCGTTCTGCTACTGCTGCTACTGCAGGATCCAATAGCTCTGTGTCTCGTGTGTATAGCTCTTCTGCGCTACTTTCTGGTTTTACAGGCACACTTACCTTCTCCTATCTTGAGGGAGAGCTCAATGATATTGTAGAAGCTGATCTTGTTTTGGAGCTTCAAGCAGATGATGATTCTTGGACGACCTACGGGGGAACTGTAGATGAGGTAAACAATACGGTTAGCTATACATTTAATGACCCTGTTTCATTTAAAGCCGTTACTGCTAGTAGTGCAGATGCTACACTTACTGTTGAAGACACCTATCCTTTAGATTCTAGGATCTCTGTATACCCAAACCCTACAGCAAACAGAATCTACATTCAAGGAGAAAACGTTTTGCAAGCGGAACTCTTTGATCTAAGAGGCAGAAAAGTAAAAGCCACAAATCAAAAACAAATAGATATGAGTGAAATGGGTATTGGAACATTCATATTAAAAGTCACAACAGGCAATAACAACACAAAATCGTTTAAAATTATTAAGAAATGAAACGAGTTTTACTAACACTAACGCTTGTGCTTTTTATAGCACAATTTGCAAAAGCACAAGACATTCCTTCATACATCCCAACAGACGGGTTAGTAGCCTATTATCCATTTAATGGAAATGCTAATGACGAAAGTGGAAATGGACATCACGGAACGGTAAATGGAGCTACATTAACTTCTGATAGAGATGGGAATGAAAATAGTTCATATTTGTTCGATAACAATAATATTTCAATTGAAAATCAATTTTATAACAACGGATATGAGTCTTACACTTTTAATATTTGGTTTTTAACTAATAATCCTTCTAAAACGATGCAATGTTTATTTAACACAACCCCTCATGATGGTGAAGGGATTGGTTACAATCATGAAAACGCACTAAACACTTTTTCTCACGGGAAAAACTCAAATGTTTCACAACATTTATGGGATATCTTTAGTTCAAATCCATTTGGTTTTCAAGTTCAACAAAACATGTGGTATATGATAACTATTGTTAAAAATTCTGGTAATTACAGTTACTATGTAAACAAATCTTTGGATAAAACATCAACAACCTCTCTAACAGCAGAAAATCAAAATACTGGGTTGATTTTTGGTAGTACCTCTTTAGGAAGCGAATTTTTAAGTGGTAAATTAGACGATATCGGTATCTGGAACAGAGCATTAACAGAACAAGAAATTCAAAACCTATACAGCTCATCAACTGGAGATATCTTATTAAACGGTATTGTAAGCGCTCAAGATAACCAGATTAAGAATGTTGCTGATCCTACACATTCACAAGATGTTACTACTAAGAAATATGTGGACAGTAAAACATCTGAAATTTCAAATAACCAAAACTTTTCAAATAATTCTCAAATTGGTCTTACAGGGGTTGTTTATGATTTTGAAGGTAACAGATACGAAACTGTTATTATGTGTGATGGCAAGCAATGGACTACACAATATTTAAACGTTTCTCATTTTGCAAATGGTGAGCAAATCCCTGAAGTAACTGGCAATGAAGCATGGAGAGACCTCACAACACCTGCATGGTGCTACTCATATAATCAAGATAATGGTAGAGGAAAAATTTACAATGGGTTTGCCCTTACAGATGAAAGGGGGTTGGCTCCTGAGGGCTGGCATATTGCAACAGAAGAAGAGTGGAACGATTTAATTGACTGTTTAGGTGGCACAGAAGTTGCTGGTGGCAAATTAAAAATTTCAGGGACTCAATATTGGACATCACCAAATGTTGGATCTGGAGTAACTGGAAAAGCATCAAATTCAAGTGGTATGAGCCTGCTTCCTGACGGCTTTAGAGAAGGAGCTAATGGTAATTTTTATAGTGAAAATGAATTTGTGAGTATATGGAATTACTCTAATATACCTGATCGAAGACCTTTTGTAAATTTACTTAATGATAAGGCTGAAATATTAAAAGGATTAACAGACCCATATGATGGCGCTCATATTCTTTTAGTAAAAGATTAACAAAAAACCCGCAAACTATGTTGCGGGTTCGATTGTACACCCCATTGCGCTATTTTCGAAACAATCACTTACTTTTTTGAATATGCTCAGCAATTTGTGATTAACGTTGATTACAATTCTATCAATGCTTCTTTTATGCCAAAATAAGCTGGTTTACTCTTATAATTTTCATCATGGGGAGTTGCTTGACCACACCCTTCATAATGCGTGTTTATCCAACTATCATTGTCAGAAGACCCCCAAATAAGGACGGTATTACAATTTTCGCGATTAAAAGCAGTTGACACAATTCTTTTGTATGCATCCTTTTGCGTTTGTATGTTACCATTGTCCCCAGTACATATTCTAATATCGAGCTCCGTTATATTAACAGTAAATCCTGCAACTCCTAAGTCGTCTATGGTTTGCCCCACTTTAGCAACAAATTGTTCCGTTACTTGATCAATTTTAAAATGTCCTTGTAAGCCTACTCCATCAATTGGAGCAGCATGTGTTGACTTAAGTTCTTTAACTAAGTTACGCATAAAATTATTTTTGGAAGTCCCGAAAGGTTCAATATTGTAATCGTTGTAGAATAATTCGGCAGCAGTGTCGGCTTGTCTAGCCCACTTGAATAAATGTGCGAAATAGGACTGAAATCCTACTTCGCCTTCATCATTTGCTTGGCTACTTACAATATCATACCAAGTATTTCTGCGAAAATCATTATTGATTATCGCTTCGTTTATTACATCCCACTCATCAATTTTCCCAGCCGAATATGAAGATAATGCAAGAATATAGGACTTAGAAAAATCATAAACTTGCTGGGCAGTCCAATTTGGTGCTTCCGCTTCGAGCCAAGAAGGAATTTGTTTGTACCATATCATAACGTGACCACGTTTACGCATTTGATGCTTATCGGCATACGAAACAAACTTGTCTATATTTCCAGTATTTATATCGGTAATTTTTATGTTAAAAGGATCTTGTGGGCGGTTTCGCAGCAGGTTAGACATCTTCATATTATTTCCCAAAACAATAGCGTTGTATTCTGTTCTTAAAATTTTATCAGTTGAACCTCCATTTACCTGCTCGTTTTCAAACATGCCATCGCGCATCAAGTTCCCAATAAATTTTCCTTTTGCAGATGCATAATCCCTTAATCCTAAGGTTTCTACTGGTGGGCTCTCAACAGCTTCTGGCGGTTCCTTACTGCAACTTACTAGAAGTGAAATAATAAAAAAAAGACATACGCTAAATATGTAATTTATATGTCTACTCATGAATCATTTATTTATAATTTAACGAAAATAGACATTATGTTGGAAAATGATAAGAATAAAAATATCCCCAAAAATAAAAAATTATTCTTGAGGATAATTGTAC
>JAQCJC010000027.1 GCA_027593245.1 Bacteroidota bacterium
ATCCAGCTCTAAATAAAGAGCTCATAGGCTATGGTGAAAAACCAGGAGAATTCTCAGCTATTTCTGGGAATTTCAGTACAGTAAAATTTATTGAATTCGTAGATCAAAACCCTATTGGAAGATCATCCAGATCTAACCCTGTAACTTACATCAAGGCTTATGATGAAATTCGCATGCTGTATTCAAAGCAAAAGCTGAGTATGCTTCGAAATTATCAACCCAAACATTTCTCTTTTAATGTTGATGGTGGACGCTGCCCTAATTGTAAAGGTGAAGGCGTTGTAACGATTGAAATGCAATTTATGGCCGATGTACAACTAAAATGCGATAGTTGTGGTGGAAAACGGTTTAAAAAAGAATTGTTAGAGGTTAAATTCAAAAACAAAACCATAGACGATGTACTGAATATGACCATTGACGATGCCTTGGTGTTTTTTGAAACTCATAATTGCAGCAAAATAAAAAAGAAACTTCAACCGCTTCAAGACGTTGGGTTGGGCTACGTGACTCTTGGACAAAGCTCCTCTACCCTTTCTGGTGGCGAAGCACAACGTATCAAACTCGCCTCTTTTCTGGGTAAAGGAAGTAGTAGTGATTCGGGACTGTTTATCTTCGATGAACCTACAACAGGATTACATTTTCACGACATCAAAAAACTCCTCAAATCATTTAATGCACTTATCAATCAAGGGCATTCCATTATAGTAATTGAGCATAACATGGAACTCATCAAATCTGCCGATTACATTATAGACTTAGGCCCAGAAGGTGGAAAAAACGGAGGTAATTTAATGGCTACAGGTACACCTGAGGAGGTCATGAAGTCCAAAATATCCCTCACTGCAAAATATCTTAAGTCTTTACTAAATAATTGACAATCAAATATTTGTAGACTAATATAAATTATGGCACGTTGTTTGGTTTAAAATTAAACAAGAACCTTTAAACATTTATATTATGAAAAAGTTACTGATTACATTAAGCGTAGCAATTTATTCGAGTTTTTGTTTTGCAAATGCGCCATTTAGTGTGCGCAATTACAGTAATGCTTTCATATTTAATGAACGTGGTATTGAATTTGCAGTGTTTCCCGACGGTCAATTTGATTTTAACATTTTGAATCGTCAAGGTCGTGTATTTGGCGGAAACCAAATCGATGTAAATGTTGGTTTTAATGGTCAAGGGCATGTGAGTTTTAATGCTGGATATCAGTACGATCATTTTATTCAGTACGATGATTTTGGTGCCGTTATTCAAATCCAAAATGTGGCTGTTTTTTATGATTATTTCGGTCGTGTACGGCAAATTGGCAATGTACGTATCCGCTATAACTACAATGGTTATGTGCGGCAAATTGGAGGGCTTTATATAAGATATCGTCCAAATTTAAGTTTCTATTGCCATGGTTATGTCAACAGCAGAAATCGTTTTTATGCCCAACGTCCGTGGCATGTTTATTACCGCAGACCAAGTGTACAAACTTGTGTGGTCTATGACCGTCCTTACCGAAGATATTATACGCCAAACCGTAGACATTATACTGGTCCTTATAGAAATAACAGACGACCAGCGGTGTACCACGGAAACACACGAAACCGTAGAACAACGCAAACTGCGTACACTAACAGTGCAAACCGTAGTCGAAAATCTGCTGTAACAACACTACGTTCTGTAAATCGAGCAAAAGTACAAAACAATGCTCCTTCTCATACTACTACACGAACACGACAAACGCCGCAACCTATAATGACGTCAAAACATCCTCAGTATAATAGGATAAACAGTGCTGAAAATAGAAGAGGCGTAACCCAAAAAAACAGCAGAGCAGTGACACGTCAAGCCACACGCAACAACACCCGTTCAGAGGTGCAACGCAAAGCTAGTCGCTCAAGAAAAACCAATTGAAAAAACCATAATGTTTTTTGATTTTTGTTTGATTAGTCAAAAAAGCCACGCGTAACTTATTCAGTGTGGTTTTTTTATTTAGCACTCAATATTTCCACCAACTGCTTTGTACAGCTTTTCCGTGAATATAGGTTAATGTTTTTGGACGAAACTGAAAGTTTATTCTTTTTGTATTCACCAAAAAGATCTAAAATATGTGCTTTTAAAGTGCTTTTATTATCATAATTAAAATACATTCCAGTATGGGTGTCGTTTAAAATAGACGGTATATCAGATTGTTTTGGTCCTAGAGCTACAATAGGGCGGTTAGCATTTAAATATTCAAATAATTTTCCTGGAATAATATAGGATGCTTCAGGCGTATTGGCCTCTATAAGCAATAGTACTTGAGTTTTTATTTGATACGTAATGGCATCATTATGAGATACTGAGCCTACTAATTTTAAATAAGGCTTTAACCCTGCCGATTCAATTGACCTACTAATTTCTGCACTTACATTACCTACAAGAACCAATTGAAAATTGGCCTTAAAATCTGGGGATTCATCAATAAGCTCCCAAAGAACGTCCCAGAACAGTATTGGATTTCTTTGATCCAAAAGAGAACCAATATGTGTGAGCGTAAAATTAGAATCTAGGCTTGTAGAAGCTGCAATTTCATCATCAAAACCATTAGTAATAACCGTAATGGGTTGTTGTGTTTTTTTAGAAAACAATTGTTTTGTTTGCGAAGAGGTAACAATAATATGATCTGAAATATTCAACACTTGATGTTCCAGTTGTAAATGCTTTTTTTGGGTCTTTTGGGTTAAATTTAAATTTTTATGATAACTAATATCCGTCCAAGGATCTCTAAAATCAGTAAACCACTTGAACTGATGTTTCGCTTTGAGTTGCATTCCAATAAGATGAACACTGTGCGGTGGCCCTGTAGTTATGATGGTATCTATTTGATATTTTGTAATATAAGACGATAAATATTTTACAGAAGGATTTACCCAAAAAATCCGCGCATCAGGAAAGAAAAAGTTACCACGAACAAATAGAAGAATACGCTCCAAAAGACTCTGTTCTTTTAATGATGGTATAGCTCCTTTTGACAAAGCATTAGTCTTCTTCTTAAAAAATAGTTTTAAAAATTGAAGCGGTTCTTTTATTGGGTGTTTAAGAACTGTTATTCTAGAATCTATATCGCTTGAAAGTGTATGGTCTAGATTTGGATAAGATGGGTTTGCTGGGCAATATACAATTGGGTCGATTTCGTGTTCAGGAAGGTATTTGACAAATTTCAACCATCGTTGCACGCCAGGACCACCTGCTGGTGGCCAATAATAAGTTATGATAAGCACCTTTTTCATTCTGGTCTTTTGTTATAAAAAAGACCTAAGGCCACTAAAACAAGTACTATAAATAAAATAGTACTGATCAAAGCAATTTGACTGCCTGAGCGAACAACCTTGGGGTTAAACTCAAAAACTATACTGTGTTCTCCTTTTGGAACGTCTATTCCACGAAGAATATAATTCACATTGTAATGCGAAACTTCTTCCCCATCTATTGTAACTTCCCAACCGTTCTTATAGTAGTTTTCAGAAAAAACAACAAAACCATCGTATGTGTTTTTGGATTTATAAACTAGTTTATTTGGTGCATAAGAACTTAACTTAACAGAAGCTGTAGAATCCACAATAAACTTACGTTCGGGATGATGGTTCTCAAGAACAACTGCCGTAGTCTTTGTGTTCAGTGCGTCTAATGCCAAAATTTCATTATCAGGGTGCTTTACTGTTTTCAATTGCTGCACAAACCAAGCATTGCCATTGACTTCATCATTTTCAACATATTGCAACTGCCCCTCATCATTTTTATAAATAATGTACTTGGTATTTAACATATTAAATACCTCCGAATTTCCTTTGTTTATATGAAAATCCATTACTTCATTATAGCGGCGCATTTTAGCCGCGTGATAGCCTCCAATGGCGTTATGAAAATACGATGAACGTGTACTCCCATCTGTGGTGTCATACACTCTAAAAATGGTAGTGTCTTTCAAAATCTCTTTGTCGATAGCATTTGGGCTGTAAGGCTTATCTACTTTTAGAGCAGAAACAAAATTATCGGTATTGACATAGCGTAAATCTACAGAAACCAAATCCGTAATGATTAGAATACCAATTAAAATAATCGTGTTGTTTTTGGTTATTCTTTTTGCTAAATAAAACCACAAACAAGATGAAAGTCCTACAACAAAAAAGAGAGAGCGAAAAAGGTCGGAGGAATATAAACTTTGGCGATCTTTACGTAACGCTTTTACAAAATCATTGCCATAAAAATTTTGATATTGGCCGTCACGAAGCCCTACAAAATCAAACAAAAAATCTCTAAAAATTAAGAAAAAAACTGACAAACCGATAAGGGAAAATGCAGATGTCTTAAGTGCTTTAAGCTTTTGTGTGTTCAATACATCATTTGCAAAAAACCGACTTAAACCAAATATGGCAAAAACAGGAATACACAATTCCAAAATCACCTGAATAGAACTCACCGCTCTAAACTTGTTATACAACGGAATGTAGTCTATAAAAAAATTGGTGAGCAATGAGGCATTTTTTCCAAATGAGAGCAAAAGAGAAAAAACTATAGAACAGAGAAGCCACCATTTGTGTTGTCCTTTATACAGGGTTAAGGCTAATAAAAATAAGAATAGTAAAGTTACTCCTAAATATGCAGGTGCTTCAACAATGGGCTGATCCCCCCAGTACATTGGAGCCTGTTTTATTTCATTTCGGGCTTGAGCAGCAGATGCACCCAAAGCTTTATATGCTTTGTATGTTTCGGAATCTGTTCCTAGCTCTTCTGTAGAACCACCACCCATGAACCGTGGAAATAAAAGATTAAAACTTTCGACAATTCCGTAACTATACTGAGTAATGTATTCGCGATCCAATCCCGTTGTTTGAGGCCGTTGAGAGCCATCAGGAAGGATCGTTAATTCACTCTGACTTCTTGTACTTTGCGCAGCATATTCCTTTGTAGCGAGTAAGTTGGATGCATTCATTCCAAGAGCTAAAAAGGCAGCACAAAAAAGAACTATAATAGACTTAAAAAATCGTGAGATTTCGTTTGCTTTAACAGCCTTAATAAAAAACGAAAAAGCCAAAAACAAAAGTATAAATAGTAGGTAATAGGTCATCTGGGGATGGTTAGCAACAATCTCTAGTCCAGAAGCAACTGTAGTTAGCACAAAGCCAAGCAAATAACGCTTTTGAAAAACTAAGAGAACACCCGAGAGCACAAATGGCATATAGCCAATAGCATGTGCCTTGGCATTGTGCCCAACCCCTAGAATTATGATCAAGTATGTTGAAAAGCCAAATGCGATAGCTCCGATTATAGCTACTCGAAAATCTTGACCCAGAACAAGCAAAAGCAGATAGAGACCTACAAAGTAGAGCAGTAAATAATCGGCGGGGCGCGGTAAAAACCGTAGAGAAAGATCAAGATGTTTTATGTAATTATGGGGATATTTTGCTCCAAGTTGGTATGTTGGCATCCCGCCAAAGGCGGAATTAGTCCAATAGGTTTCTACACCGCTAGTTGATCTAAAATCAATTTGTTGTTTGGCCATCCCTTTGTACTGAACAATATCACTTTGAAAAAATTTTTTTTCTTGCAAAACAGGGCTAAAATAAGCCACAGAAAGAACGATAAATCCTAATAAAACAATTAGATGTTTAGCGTACTGTTTTAGTAATTGATTCATAAATATTTTCTTAATCTATTTCTTCGTAATCAACATATTCTCCAACATCATTATTCGATGCTTGTTTGCCAGGAGTTTTATCTATAGAGACTTCGCCTTCCTTCTGTCTATTTGGGGGCGCAGTGTTTTGATTGAATCGACGTTCCATTTTACGTGCTATTGAACGCAGAAAAAAAGGAGCCAACAGACGCATAACGTATTTAAAAACAGTGTACGATAAAATAATAATCAATAACGTTTTTAAAAGACCTACAAAAGATGCTGTTTGAATCATAAATGATAAGTTTATTCAAAAATACAATTCTTAAACTTATTTTTTGGCCATCAGTAAGCATGAATATAAAAAAGTATTAAAAATTACATGTGAAGTTCAAGATTCATTTAAAATATGTAGATTTGAAAAAAGTATACACAAATGACACCAATATTTAAGGCTTTTCTCGTTTTCTTTATCTGTTTTACAACCTTAATTCAAGCGCAATACACCGATGTCATTAACTCCAACCGCCCTGGAGCTTCACAAACTGCATTTTCAGTGGGAAAAAAAGTACTTCAGTTTGAATTAGGCCCATTCATTTCAAATGAAAAAAGATCGCCCTACCCATCTTATGAAGCCAAAGGCTTTGGAGTTGATTTTGCAGCACACTATGGCTTTTTGAAAGAAGCTTTGGAAGTCAATATTCAAGGGACTTACCAAAGTGAAATACAAACCTACAATTTTGCTGTGCCCGTGGAAAATAAAAGAGCTAATTTCAGGTATTTAAATTTAGGGGCTAAATATTTAATTTACGACCCTAATAAGAATAAAGAAGAAAAAATTAACGTCTATAGTTATCACGCTAATCGAGGTTTTAAATGGAAACAAATTATACCTGCGGTAGCAGTTTCAGCTGGAGTTAATTTCGATACAAAAAACAACCCTTACGTTGCTGATGGAGTTGAAGGATTAAGTTACCGGGCAGCACTGATTACTCAAAATAATTTTTATGGAGGCTGGGTGTTTGTGACCAATCTAATGATGGACCGTATAAGTTCAAATCAACAAGATTTACACTATATTCTGACACTAACACACTCATTCAATCCGAAATGGGTTGTATTTGCAGAAAGCCAAGGTATAAAAAGCGACTTTTATGCAGATAATTTACTGCGCTTTGGTGGTGGGTATCTTATTAATAAAGACCTTCAACTTGATACTGCACTAACGCTGAATTTTAAAGATACACCTTCTATTTTTGGAGTGAATTTTGGGGTTTCTTATCGAATCGATCGACATGAAGATGAGCTAAAAATCAAAAATAAATCTTCAGGAAAAAAGAAAAGAAAAAGGAATTCACGCTCAAAAAGAAATTCCAAAAAAAAGAAAGTTGAAAATTTTGATGAAGGATAGTCTATATGCTTAGTGTAAAAGAAGTGAGCACAAAGAAAGGGGTTCGTAATTTCGTGAAATTTCCTTTTAAATTATACAAACAATCTCCGTATTGGGTACCGCCCATTATTTCAGAAGAAATGAAGGTTTTTGATAAAGCAACAAACCCAATTCTAAAAGATGCAGAGCTAAAATTATTTTTAGCATACAGAGGTTCGAAAATCGTAGGACGTATAGCAGCCATTATCAATTGGATTGAAGTCAATACACAAAACACTCGAAAAATGCGGTTTGGTTGGTTTGATTTTATTGATGATTTGGAAGTTAGTAGAGCCTTACTGGCCAAAGTCACAGAAATAGGCAAACAACAAAACTTAGCCTTTATGGAAGGCCCTCTTGGGTTCTCAAATTTAGATAAAGTTGGGGTTTTAACCTATGGCTTTGACCACATTGGCACCATGGTTTCTTGGTACAACCACCCCTATTATAAAGCACACTTGGAAGCCTTGGAATTTAAGGTTGAAAAAGAATATTTCGAACATAAACATGCTTTTAAAGATATTAAAATTGAGAGTTATAACCGGCTGGAGTCTGTTATTAAGAAACGTTATGGCTTAAAAGAACTTAATTTTAAGAAAACACAAGAGATGCTGCAATATGCAGATCAAATGTTTGATTTATTCAATGAGAGCTATTCGGAGTTATCTTCATTTGTGAAAATTACAGATATTCAAAAGGACTTTATGAAAAAGAAGTTTTTGAATTTTATTGCACCAGAATATATCAAATTCGTCGTCAATAAAGATGAAAAATTGGTAGGGTTTGCTGTTGTGATGCCTTCGTTTGCAGAAGCACTTCAAAAAATGAAAGGAAAACTATTCCCTTTTGGACTGTTTCATTTAATCAAAGCACAAAAATCTAAATCAGTAAATTTTCTTCTAATAGGAATACACCCTAAATACCAAAACAAGGGTGTTCACGCGATTTTATTTAGTGAATACCACAGAACATTTAAAACTAAAGGGATCACAGAATGCAGAAGAACACCAGAGTTGTCTGACAATAAAGCAATTCAAAAACTATGGAGAGAATTTAATCCGCAATTGATTAAAAAGCGCTGTACATACAAAAAAGACTTATAGAAATCACTCTCCCATTGCTGCAGAAACAGCTGCCGAAAGGCGCTTATATAGACCTGAATTTAAGCGTTCTCTAATACTTGAAAACGCTTGCAAAGTTTCCTCAACATCTTCCAAAGTATGCATTGAGGTAGGAATTAGACGCAGTAAAATTAAGCCTTTTGGAATTACGGGATAAACCACAATTGAGCAAAATATCCCATGATTTTCACGTAAATCTTTAACCAATGCCATAGCTTCGGGAATGCTTCCTTTCAAATAGACAGGTGTTACACAACTCTGAGTAGTTCCTAAATCGAAACCACGAGCTCTTAGACCTGTTTGCAAAGCATTTACAATTTTCCAAAGGTTTTGTTTAAGTTCTGGCATGGTTCTAATCATGTCTAAACGTTTTAAGGCGCCTTTTACAAGTTGCATTTGCAAGGACTTTGCGAACATTTGAGAACGCAAATTGTATTTTAAATAATCTATAATTTCTTTATCCGCTGCTATGAAAGCCCCGGTGCTTGCCATAGATTTAGCAAATGTTGCAAAATACACATCAATATCGTCTTGCACACCCTGTTCCTCTCCTGCTCCTGCGCCAGTTGCACCGAGAGTACCAAATCCATGAGCATCATCCACTAAGAAGCGAAAGTTGAATTTCTTTTTTAAAGCCGCAATCTCTTTCAATTTTCCCTGCTCACCACGCATACCAAAAACCCCTTCTGAAATCACGAGAATACCGCCACCAGTTTGCTCAGCCATCTTAGTAGCGCGTTCTAGGTTTTTTTCTAAACTTTCAATGTCATTGTGTTTGTAGGTAAAGCGTTTTCCCATATGTAAACGCACACCGTCAATAATACATGCATGAGCATCAACATCATATACAATGACATCATCTTTTCCTACAAGAGCATCAATTGTGGACATTATGCCTTGATAGCCAAAGTTTAAAACATAAGCAGCTTCTTTATTTACAAAAGCAGCCAATTCTTGCTGCAATTGTTCGTGAAGCGAAGTATGACCAGACATCATTCGCGCACCCATTGGGTATGCTGAACCATATTCATTAGAAGCTGAAGCATCTACCTTACGAACCTCGGGGTGATTAGCTAGTCCTAAATAATCATTTATACTCCACGTAATGACATCTTTACCTTGAAATTTCATTCGGTTTGAAATTTGACCTTCGAGTTTTGGAAATACAAAATACCCCTCTGCCTGACTTGCCCACTTACCTAACGGTCCTTTATCTTTGTAGATTTTCTCAAATAAGTCTCTCATTTGTGTTTTTTTGTTGGATTAGTTTTTTCAAAATTATGCAATAATCTATACAAAACATAATGATTTTTAAAAATATACTGCCTAGGAAAATAATAAAAAAAGAAGACTTGATAAATTGTATTATTTTACAATCTCTATGGCTTTGGTTGACAGTTTTAGTTTCTTATCCATAAAGCCTTGATCTTCCATCCATTTATCGTTAAAAATCTTACTCATGTAGCGCGATCCGTGGTCTGGAAAAATCAGTACAATCATATCAGAATCTTTGAATAGTTGTTGTTCTTGAAGTAATTTTACTGCTTGAATTACTGCTCCAGATGTATAGCCGCCAAAAATGCCTTCGGTTTGTGCTAATTCTCTAGCCGCATGCGCGCTATCTTCGTCAGTAACTTTGATGAATTCGTCAATGACATCAAAATCTGTTGCTGTTGGAATCAAATTTTTACCTAAACCTTCAATACGGTAAGGATATATTTCATTTGAATCAAATTCTCGTGTTTCGTGGTATTTCTTTAGAACAGAACCATATGCATCTACACCAATTACTTTGATCTCTGGGTTCTGTGATTTAAGAAACTGAGCTGTACCTGAGATAGTTCCTCCTGTCCCGCTACAAGCCACCAAGTGTGTGATTTTACCTGCGGTTTGGTTCCATATTTCTGGACCTGTTGTTTTGAAATGAGCTTCTGTATTTAAGGCATTAAAGTATTGATTTATGTAAACTGATCCTTTAATTTCTTTGTGAATGCGTTTGGCCACTTCATAATACGAACGAGGATCATCCGCCTTTACATTTGCAGGACAAACGTAAACCTTAGCTCCCATGCTTTTTAGCATATCGATTTTATCTGGCGAAGATTTTGAGCTGACCGCCAAAACACAGTCATAACCCTTTATCATGCTCACCATTGCAATACTGAACCCCGTATTTCCTGAAGTCGTTTCAATAATTGTATCCCCTGGCTTTAAAATACCTTTTTTTTCGGCTTGCTCAACAATATGTAGAGCAATGCGGTCTTTAGAAGAATGACCAGGATTAAATGCCTCTAACTTCGCAATGTAAGTCCCTGGAAAAGTTCCCGTAATAGAATTGAGCTTTACTAGTGGGGTATCGCCAACTAGCTCTAAAATATTATCAAAAATTTTTGGTTGATGCTCTAAAGACATGTGATTGGTTTGGTCAACAAAAATAAGAATTTTTTTAAACTTCTATTTACTGATGGCTTCAAGGTCCAATAAAAAAGCATATTCTGAAGCAACTTCCTTGAGTGCTTCAAAGCGTCCTGACGAACCCCCATGTCCGGCATCCATATTGGTTTTCAAGAACAGGTCGGAAGTATTATTGGATTGAAGTCGTAATCTTGCGGCCCACTTAGCAGGTTCCCAATATTGGACCTGTGAGTCATGTAATCCAGCTGTAATTAATAAATTTGGATATTGCTGGTTTTTGATGTTGTCGTAGGGCGAATACGATTTCATGTAATCGTAATATATTTTGTCATTTGGATTACCCCATTCATCATATTCTCCTGTAGTAAGAGGAATACTATCATCCAACATGGTAGTAATAACATCAACAAAAGGAACAGCAGCTACAACTCCGTTGTACTGCTCTGGTGCCCTATTGATTACCGCACCCATGAGTAAACCTCCTGCACTTCCACCCATAGCATAGTGGTGCTTTGCGGATGTGTATTCTTGTGCAATTAAATATTTTGAGCAATCAATAAAATCTGTAAACGTGTTTTTCTTTTTTAATAGTTTCCCATCCTCGTACCACTGACGACCAAGGTACTGCCCCCCTCGGATATGGGCAATTGCGTAGATAAAACCACGATCCAACAAACTTAAACGAACAGTTGAAAAGTAAGGATCTATTGTTGCACCATAAGAGCCATAGGCGTACAAAAGCAAAGGCGTTTGAGAACTTTTAGGAGTGTCTTTATGCCTTACCAATGAAATAGGAATTTTAGTTCCATCTTTTGCAGTAGCCCAAAGACGTTCAGAAACGTAATTTTCTTTTTTGAATTTTCCACCTAGAACCTCTTGCTCTTTTTTTATTGTTTTTTCTTTTGTTGCCATGTTGAAATCTATAACTGAAGAAGGGGTAGTCATAGATTGGTACCCGTAGCGAAGGATGTGGGTGTCAAAGTCAATGTTTGTAGTGGTGTATGCCGTGTAGGTTTCACTAGCAAAGGGCAAATAATAGCTATCCGACCCATCCCAACGATTGATTTTAATTTGATTTAGACCATTTTTCCGCTCTGAAACAACCAAATAGTCCTTGAAGATATCAATTCCCTCCAACAAAACATCAGATCTATGGGGTATGACATCTTTCCAAAATCTTTTCTCTGTATGCTTTTCAGTTGTTTTTGATAATTTAAAATTTTGAGCATCATCTGCATTAGAGAGCACATAAAAGTAATCTCCGTAATGAGAAATTGAGTATTCTAAGCCACGTGTTCGAGCTTGAAAAACTTTAAAGCTGCCATCAGGCGTATTGGCGTCCAAAATTTGATGTTCGGTTGTTAGCGTACTGTAGCTAGATATAACCAAGTACTTTTTTGATTTTGTCTTGTAAACTCCTACACCAAACGTATCGTCTTTTTCTTCAAAAACAAGAACGTCTTCAGAAGAAGATGTTCCAAGTTTATGTCTATAAACAGCCTCTGATCGTAAAGTAGTTTCATTTTTTAATGTGTAAAATAAGGTTTGATTGTCATTGGCCCATGTACTTCCCCCTGTACAATTATCTACTTTATCCTCTAAAATTTTATCAGATTTTAGATCTTTAATGTATAACGTATATTGTCTTCGCCCTATGGTATCTAATGCAAATGCAGCACGCTCATTATCAGGGCTTATATTAAGCCCTACGAGTCTGAAATAAGAATGCCCTTTAGCCATTTTATTGCAATCAAACAACAGCTCCTCTGTAGCTGTCAAAGATTCTTTTTTTCGGGTGTAAATCGGATAATCTTTACCTTTCTCATACCTTGTGATGTACCAATAGCCATTGAACTTGTAGGGCACTGAAGAATCGTCTTCTTTAATTCTTGATTTCATTTCTTCGAACAATGAGTTTTGAAAATCCTTAGTGTGGGCTGTTTTGGCGTCGTAATAGTTATTTTCGTCATTAAGATAATCTATAACTTCTTGATTTTCACGATCTTTTAACCAGTAAAACTCATCTACGCGAATGTCGTTGTGCTTGGATAATTCTTTAGAAATTTGCTTTGTTGTTGGTGATTTAATTGTATTTGACATAGTGGATTTGCTTGTATCTTGTTTACAAGAAAGAATTAGAAAAAATATACAAAATGAATGAAAAATAGTTCTCATAACGAATAAATTCAAGGACTGTAAATGTAGATAAAAAACTAAATACTAATCAAGATTTCGAGTAGTTTTTCATGCATCTGATCCGTGTAATCCATATGAGTTACCATTCGTAATTTACCACTGCCCATGTTACTCAAAAGAATACCTTTAGATTGAAGGGAATCAATAAAATAAGCTGAATCGACAGTAGAATCCAATTCAAAGATTACAATATTGGTTTCAATAGGCTGAACCTTAGCCACATAACTTGTGCTTTTTAGGACTTGACCTATCGCTTTTGCTTTAGCATGATCTTCGGACAATCGTTCCCTGTTGTGGTCAAGAGCATACAGGCCCGCAGCTGCTAAAACACCTACTTGACGCATACCGCCACCCAACATTTTACGCACCCTTATTGCTTTTTCCATGAGCGCCTCATCACCAACTAAAACAGATCCTATTGGGCAGCCCAAACCTTTACTTAAACAAACCGAAATCGTATCAAAAATAGCCCCATACTGTTCAGGTTTCTCGTTCGTAACTTCAAGCGCATTCCAAAGTCGAGCACCATCTAGATGCAGCCCCAAATGATGAGCATCACAAACCGATCTAATCTTACTGATTTCTTTAAAATCCCAACACGCACCACCTCCTTTATTGGTTGTATTCTCTAAAGCAACCAAAGAAGTCAATGGGCTGTGGTAAAAATCAGGAGGGTTGATAACAGCTGTAACTTGCTCAGCAGTAATCATTCCTCTATGACCATCTATTAATTTACATGATACTCCACTGTTGAAGGAAGCACCGCCTCCTTCATAATTATAAATATGTGCATATTGATCGCAAATCACTTGTTCACCAGGCTGTGTATGAAGTTTTATAGCTGCTTGATTGGCCATTGTTCCTGTTGGAAAAAAAAGTGCCTTTGGCTTATTAAACATAATAGCAAGACGCTTTTCTAGCGCATTTACTGTGGGGTCTTCTCCATAAACGTCATCACCTAATGGCGCACTAGCCATCGCCTTCATCATACCGCCTGATGGTTTTGTTACTGTATCACTTCGTAAATCAATATGCATAAAAAAAATTTGAAGGTAAAACTACATATTATTTTCTTTCTGTGCTATAAATTCTATTTTTGTAAAACGAATATTTAAATATGATAACACACGATCACATCAAAGATCTTATGGATCGCCTGGGCGCGTTAAGGAGGTATCTTTGACTTAGATGCCAAACGCATCGAAATCCAAAACGAGGAAGAAAAAACTTATGCCCCTGAGTTTTGGAATGACTCAAAAACTGCTGAGCAGATCATGAAATCCATCCGCGTTAATAAAAAATGGGTTAATGATTTCGAAGAAGCCCAAACTCATACTGACGAACTTCAAGTCTTTTACGATTTTTTCAAAGAAGGAGATGTTACTGAAAATGAGGTGCAAGCTCAATATGAAACTGCCCAGCAAATCATTGAGGATTTAGAATTTAAGAATATGCTTTCCGAAGAAGGAGATGGATTGAGTGCGGTACTTCAAATCACAGCAGGAGCTGGAGGGACAGAAAGTTGTGATTGGGCCAGTATGCTGATGCGGATGTACGTAATGTATGCCGAAAAACAAGGATTTAAAATTAAAGAGCTAAATCTTCAAGATGGAGACGTCGCTGGAATAAAAACCGTAACACTACAAATTGAAGGTGATTTTGCTTTTGGGTGGTTAAAAGGTGAAAATGGAGTACATCGATTGGTGCGTATCTCCCCTTTTGACAGCAACGCAAAGCGCCATACAAGTTTTGCGTCTGTTTATGTGTACCCTTTGGTTGATGACAGTATAGAAATTGATATTAACCCTGCTGATATTGAAATTACCACAGCGCGATCAAGTGGAGCTGGAGGGCAAAATGTAAATAAAGTTGAAACCAAAGTGCAACTAACGTACAAACCCACAGGAATACAAATTTCTTGTTCTGAAACTCGATCCCAACACGATAACCGGGCTAGAGCACTACAAATGCTAAAGTCGCAATTGTACGAAATCGAACTCAAAAAACAAATGGCACAACGTGAAGACATAGAAGCTGGAAAAATGAAAATTGAATGGGGAAGTCAAATTCGAAACTATGTGCTGCACCCCTACAAACTAGTAAAAGATGTACGTACCACTCACGAAACAGGCAATGTGGATGCCGTAATGAACGGTGAGCTCATGCCTTTTTTAAAATCCTACCTTATGATGATGGGGCAAAATGACGAAACACCACAAACACTATGATTACAATATACCACAACAACCGGTGCAGTAAATCCCGATTGGGGGTAAAAGCACTTGAAAATTCTGGAAAAGAGTTTAAAATTATCAAATATTTAGACACAACTTTATCTGTTAATGAACTCAAAGCTGTTATTGAAAAATTAGGCATACCACCATTGGAACTGGTACGGCAAAATGAAACCATTTGGAAGTCAAATTTTAAAGGAAAAAATCTTTCTGATGCAGAACTCATACAAACTATGGTAGAGCATCCAAAACTTATAGAACGACCTATTGTGGTGTATGGCAATAAAGCCGTAATTGGTCGTCCTACAGAACGAATCTTAGATATTTTGTAAAAAAAAATCCAAGCATTGTTGCTTGGATTTGTGTTTTATAAGAAGTTGAATTATTCGTTCAATTTGGCTTTTTTGGCAGCGCGTTTTTCCTTGAAGCTTTCAATGGCTGAGCCAAAAACCCAATAAGGAATAGCAAAGGTCAACAAAAATATCATAAGCCAAAACCCAATGGTTAAAATGCTCATGAATGCTAAAAATCCTAAATATTGATCAAATTCAAACATAATATCGTGTTATATGCTGCAAATATACTGTAAGATTTAGTGTTTTACAATGTAAATTTTTAAAATTATTAACACCCAAGACACATCCCCATTGTAATACAAGGATTTGCTTAAAAATTTAGCTCTTTTTACTTCAAAATAAATTAAATTTGTAATACACCATTCGTAAATGTAATGAAGTATAGAATTGAAAAAGATACAATGGGAGCTGTCAACGTTCCTGCAGATAAACTATGGGGTGCACAAACAGAGCGCTCAAGAAATAATTTCAAAATTGGCCCCTCTGGTTCCATGCCTATAGAGTTGGTATACGGATTTGCCTATCTTAAAAAGGCCGCTGCATACACCAATTGTGATCTGGGAACTTTATCTTCTGAAAAACGCGATTTGATTGCTAAAGTTTGTGACGAAATTTTGGAAGGTAAACACGATGATCAATTTCCATTGGTTATTTGGCAAACAGGGTCTGGCACACAAAGCAATATGAATGTAAATGAAGTTGTCGCCAATAGAGCACACCAATTGGCTGGGAAAACAATTGGAGAGGGCGAAAAAACGATTCAACCCAATGACGATGTAAACAAATCGCAATCGTCTAACGATACGTTCCCAACCGGAATGCATATTGCGGGTTACAAAAAAATCATAGAAGTGACAATACCTGGTGTAGAGCAACTTCGAAATACACTACGCCAAAAATCTGAAGATTTTAAAAACGTTGTAAAAATTGGACGAACTCACCTTATGGATGCAACGCCGTTAACGCTTGGACAAGAATTTTCAGGTTATGTTTCTCAGCTAGACCATGGTCTTAAGGCTCTAAAAAATACCTTGGAGCACCTAAGCGAATTGGCTCTTGGGGGAACAGCTGTAGGGACTGGCCTTAATACGCCCAAAGGTTATGATGTATTGGTCGCAAAATATATTGCAAAATTTACAGGACTCCCATTCATTACAGCTAAGAATAAGTTTGAAGCTTTAGCTGCACACGATGCTGTAGTGGAAAGCCACGGTGCATTAAAACAATTGGCGGTTTCACTCAATAAAATTGCAAATGATATACGTTTGATGGCTTCTGGTCCTCGCTCTGGGATTGGAGAAATCACCATTCCTGCAAACGAGCCCGGAAGTTCTATAATGCCAGGAAAAGTAAACCCTACTCAATGCGAAGCACTAACCATGGTTTGTGCTCAAGTTATGGGCAATGACATGGCTATTGCTGTAGGCGGCGCACAAGGCCACTACGAATTGAATGTTTTCAAACCGATGATGGCTGCCAATCTTCTACAATCTGCTCAACTCATAGGAGATGCTTGCGCGAGTTTTGAACTACACTGTGTATCAGGAATTGAACCCAACCATAAAGTGATCAAAAGATTACTCAATAACTCATTGATGTTAGTAACAGCTTTGAACACCAAAATCGGGTATTATAAAGCAGCTGAAATAGCCAATACAGCGCACGAGAATGGCACTACGCTTCGCGAGGAAGCTATTAATTTAGGCTATGTCACCGCCGAAGAATACGATGCTTGGGTAAAGCCCGAAGACATGACAGGTAGCTTTAACTAAAACGATGCGCACTGTTTTTATCAATATTCGAGAATTGATTCAAATCCGCCCTGTAGGACAAAAAAGCGTGGCTGGAAAAGCGATGAAAACCCTACCGAAAATCAATAATGCTTTTTTGATTGTACAAAACGATTGTATTTCAGGTTTTGGCTTAATGACAGATTTTAAAGCTCAAAACGGAGATCAAATCATTGATGCAACCGATCGGTTGATATTACCTTGTTGGTGCGATAGTCATTCTCATGTAGTGTATGCCGGAAACCGCAGTCAAGAGTTTGTAGATCGCATTAATGGCTTAAGTTACGAAGACATTGCACAACGTGGAGGAGGCATTTTAAACTCTGCTAAAACCCTTCAAAACACTTCTGAAGATGATATTTTTGAACAGTCTTTTGATCGAATTGAAAAGCTCATCCGCCTAGGTACAGGCGCGCTTGAAATCAAGTCTGGTTACGGATTGACTACGGATGCTGAATTGAAAATGTTACGCGTCATTCGAAGTATTGGACATCATTCAGAGTTAAAAATAAAGTCCACTTTTTTAGGTGCACATGCTGTTCCTGAACAATACAAAACCAATAAAGAAGCTTATATTGATTTAATAATCAATGAAATGCTGCCTAAAATTTGTCAGGAAAATTTAACAGATTTTATCGATGTTTTTTGTGAAAAAGGATACTTCGGTCTAGTAGACACAAAACGTATTTTAACGGCAGCTAAGAATTACAATTTACAATCAAAAATCCACGTCAATCAATTTAATGCATTTGGCGGTATAAAGCTTGCTGTTGATTTCAATGCCTTGACTGTAGATCATTTAGAGCAGCTTGAAGATAAAGACATTGTGGCGCTTAAAAACTCCGAAACAATGCCTGTTGCTTTACCAGGCTGTTCATTTTTCTTAGGCATCCCCTACACCCCTGCGCGAGTACTTATAAACGCTGGGCTCCCGCTAGCATTAGCTAGTGATTACAACCCCGGATCTTCACCCAGTGGAAATATGAATTTTGTAGTAAGTTTAGCTTGTATAAAAATGAATATGACGCCTGAAGAAGCCATCAATGCAGCCAGTATTAATGGAGCTCATGCGATGGGAATTTCAGAACAGTACGGTAGTATAACTATTGGCAAGAAAGCTAATCTCATTCTAACAAAAAAGATGCAATCCTACCATCAAATTCCTTACGAATTTGGCAATAACCCAGTACACAATGTAATGCTCAATGGTCGATTTATTGAATAAATTATAACAATGGATTATTTCAACCCTTTAACGGAAAATAAAGCACAAAAACTAGTTCAGAAACGAAAAGGAGAAGCGAAGTTTTTTGAAAATATTTGCTTTAGAAATCCAAAACAAACCATTGAAGAACAGCTAAATAAATCAAAAACTGAATTTGTTTTATTTGGTATTTCTGAAGATATTGGTGTGCGTGCAAACTACGGTAAATCAGGTACAAAAAAGGCATGGAATCTCGTTCTAAACACCCTTTTAAATATACAATCAAATCGATTTACAAATCCAGCTAAACTTCTCATTTTAGGTCATTTTAATTTTGATGAATTAGAACCAAAATCAAAGGATCAAAAAGATGTTAAAAAGCTTCAGGAAAAAGTCAATATCATTGACGCACAGGTGACTAACTTAGTTCATTTAATCAAAAAGAAAGGAAAAATTCCTATTGCAATTGGCGGTGGACATAACAATGCGTATGGGATGATTAAAGGGTGTGCATTGGCCTTAAAATCCAAAATAAATACCATCAATTTTGATGCTCATACTGATTTTCGAGAATTGGAAGGCCGACATAGTGGAAATGGATTTAGCTATGCTATGGATGAAGGGTTTTTGGAACGTTATTTTATTTTCGGAGTGCATGAAAATTACACCTCTGAATCTATTTATAAAACGATTGATAACAACAAAAACATAGCATTTGTTTCATTTGAACAAATACATATACGAAAGGAAATTTCTGTTGAAAAAGCATTGGAAAAAGGATATAAGTTTATTAGCAAAGACCCCTACGGCGTAGAAATCGACTGTGATGCCATAGCCCACTGTCCGAGTAGCGCCATGACTTCTACTGGATTTGACAGCACTCAAGCGCGACGATTCGTGTATAGTATGGGTAAAAATTCCAATGCAGCTTATTTGCATATTTGTGAAGCCGCACCAAAATTGAATCCGAAAAAAAGAGATTATAATGTGGGGAAATTAATTTCAGCTTTAGTTATGGATTTTATAAGCGCAAACCGCAAATAATCCATCAATCGTCTTTACGAAACCCGTACCTCAACTGCCCCCAAAAGCTCATTGGCATTTTGGCGTCGTCACTGTAGCCAAGACGAAGATTTTTGTCGGGTTTTGGGACATAATTAGTTTTAAAAATAAAATCCCAAAGGCTTAAGCTAATGGCGAAATTTGCACCGTTTTTAAACGATTCAGGAAGGGAATAAGCGTGATGGTACAAGTGCATAATGGGATTATTCAGAATATATTTTAATGGCCCATAATCCAGCTTTAGGTTGGCGTGATTTAGATGACCAATGGCAATTGCCAAAAAATGAACTACATAAGCTTGCTCAGGTTGAAAGCCACCTAAAAGCATAAGTGCTAAAACTTTGAGGGGTTTGTACAAAATATTTTCCATCCAATGGTAGCGCAAATGCGCAGCAAAACCCATTTCTTTAACAGAATGATGAACTTTGTGAAATTTCCACAAAAGGTCATAACGGTGCAGTAGCGTATGCGTAAACCATTGAACAAAATCCAAAACCACAAAAAATAAAAGCAGTTGAACTACTGGTTGGAAATCGGATAAATCAATAATGGAAAGACTAGTCATTTTTAATGCGAGGACGTCAGTGGAAAACTTTGAAATACATTTATAAAAGCCGCTAATGAAGACACTAAAAATGAAGAAATTAAAAAACATATAAAATCCGTCCAACCAAAAATCTTTTCGAAAAATTTTCTGCCCTTTGCGCCATGGGAACATAATTTCTAAAGCAAATACAGCGATTGAAATCACAATTAAACCCCAGAAGTAATTACGCTGCCATGGTACGTCAAAAATGATGGAGCGCCATGTCCATTTCAGCGTTCCTAAAAAAGCATCGATAAAAAGTTGAATATAATCCATATTAATATTCTAAAAGCGATTTGAGGGAAGTCTCAAAAGTTCGTTTCGCAAGATACTGCTGTTCGAGCGAATTTGCAAACGGTATAGGAGTATCCAAACTCCCTACACGTTGTACCGCTGCATCGAGATACGCGAAAGCATTTTCCATAATGTAAGCCGATAAATCGCTTGCTATTCCGCCAAAGAGAGAGTCTTCTTGCAAGATAATAACTCTGTTTGTTTTTTTAACAGAGTTCAGAATGCTGTCATAATCCAAAGGTTGAAGAGAACGTAGATCAATTAAATCCGCAGAAATATCAGGGTTTTTTTCCAAAGTTTCAATCGCCCAATGTACAGCTGCACCATATGAAATTACAGTTACAGCAGTTCCTTCTCTAATAAGTGCTGCTTTGCCTATAGGCAAGTTGTAGTATTCTGTAGGCACCTCTTGTCTAAGACTGCGGTAAAGCGCTTTATGCTCGAAAAACAAAACTGGATTAGGATCTTCGATTGCGGTCGCTAAAAGCCCCTTCGCATCTACTGGAAAAGCCGGGTAAACCACCTTCAGACCAGGAGTTTTTGTAAACCAAGCTTCATTGGTTTGTGAGTGAAACGGCCCAGCACCAACTCCAGCACCACATGGCATACGCAAAACAATATTAGCTTCTTGACCCCAGCGATAGTGAGATTTGGCTAAATAATTGACCACAGGATTAAAACCTGAGCTGACAAAATCGGCAAATTGTAATTCAACTACAGATCTAATCCCCGCAATAGAAAGCCCCATAGCTGTTTCAATAACAGCAGATTCGCAAATGGGTGTATTACGAACACGCTCTTTTCCAAATTGGTCTAAAAATCCGTCTGTGATTTTAAAAACACCGCCATATTCAGCCACATCCTGGCCCATGATGACCAAATCTTCATGGCGTTCCATGGCTTGTTTTAGGCCTTGAGAAATAGCATCTATAAAACGAATTTCACTAGTATTAGATTTAGAACTAACTTGCTGATAATCATAATTTTTATATACATCACCTAGTTCAGTACTTAAACTAGCGATTATCTCCACTTCTGCAAAAGCTAACTGCAAGCCCTCTTGTATTTCCTTAGAAATTTTTAATTTTTCAGCTTGTATCTTATCGTCTGTTAGGATTTTTTGTTTGCATAAAAATGCTTCAAAATTGGAAATAGGATCTTTAGCTTCCCATACACTCATTAAATCTTGAGGGACATATTTTGTACCACTTGCCTCTTCATGTCCACGTCGACGGAACGTTTTAAATTCAATAAGAACTGGTCGAGGGTTTTTACGAACGCTTTTGGCAATTTTATTCACTTTTGAATACACTTCCAAAACATTATTACCTTCAACAATGTGCGCCTCCATTCCATAAGCCTTACCACGGTCTGCTATGTGCGTACAGTTGTATTGCTCAGATGTAGACGTCGACAATCCGTAGCCATTATTCTCAATACAGAACAGAACCGGTAAATTCCACACAGAAGCAACATTGAGCGCCTCGTGAAAATCACCTTCACTAGTCCCGCCCTCACCTGAAAAAACAGCTGTTAATTTTGCTTCATTTTTTAGTAGATGAGATAGCGCAATACCATCGGCTACACCCAGTTGAGGCCCCAAATGCGATATCATCCCCACAATTTTATAGTCTTGTGTGCCAAAATGAAACGAGCGATCACGACCTTTTGTGAAACCACTGGCTTTGCCTTGCCACTGAGCAAAAAGTCTATGTAATGGAATCAATCTTGTAGTAAAAACACCTAGATTTCGATGCATCGGCAAAATATACTCATCATTTTGAAGAGCCATAGTCACGCCAACTGAAATCGCTTCTTGACCAATACCAGAAAACCATTTTGAAATTTTTCCTTGACGCAAAAGAATC
>JAQCJC010000118.1 GCA_027593245.1 Bacteroidota bacterium
AGCTAAAATCGGTATCGTAGGTATATTCGAAAACAACGGTTTCGTTGACTTTCAAGTTGTAACTTTCTGGCAAAACTAAAGTGGTTTGGTCGGTGAATTGTGCCAACTCATTTGGATTTATAATTAGAGATTTAATCCGTACATCGTTAGGGGTTGCACCTGAAACCGATTGTAGCTGCAAGGAAATGGATCGATCAAAATCATCTAAATTATTTAAGGCTACATACAGCTTATTTCCGTCTCTAAACCCTTGAACCTGAATATCTGGATTGGTTGAGTTAAGTTCAATCCGATCACCTGAAACGTTTTTCCATAACTCATAAAAATAAATGCGATCAGTATACTCCCAACTCGTTACCTGATCCAATGGAACGCCGATTGGGACTGGCTTAAAAAGTACAGCTTTGTACGGCAAGTAATTGTTAGCTTCTGTAATATGCCAGGTAGATTTTCCCGTCGTAAAGGGGATGGTCAGCTCAGTAACATCTTGTCGCTCAAACAAACCAAATAGCATCGCATTTTGAGAACGAATAGATTGCACATTATTAATATCGGAATAAGTATTGCCCACTATACCACCAAACTCAGAAATCACGTGGGGCTTAATGATTCCCCATTTTTGGAAACTATAACTTTCAATCAAATCCAGCACAGCCTCCATATTGCTTCCAGAACGTCTGGTGTCTTGTCCTATTTGATTAATTCCGTCATATAGGTGCGTGGAAAAGGCGTCCATATTAGCACCTGCTTCATCCATGAACATTTTCATATTCTGATTCCAATTCGAAAAATCATTTCTTTCAAAGGATGGGTAGGCTGCTGCATATCCAATTACTTTCATGTTAGCCAATTCTGGAGCAGCATGAATTTTACTGCCTATTTCACTAAATACTTGTGCCATTTCCAACTTAACACGAGCTTCTGCTACCGGATCCCAGTCGGGTTCATTGTAAAAATCTCTTGCATGGACAAAAGGCTCGTTCATAGGTTCATAAAATTCAGGACGTAAATCAACACCAACAGAATTCTTAAAATAGGATACAACCCAGTCGGATAAAGCAACTCTGTCTACGCCTTCTTCGTATATATTGTATGGGTGCTCGGTTGCGATATATCTACTCACTTCTCTTACTTCATTGGTGCCTGTACTTGAAGTTGGATAAACACCTACTTGACCTTCTTGCTGTACAGCAACTGCTGCAGGCCCCCAAAAGCCGCGTCCATGTGAACTTACATTGTAGTTTGTATATAGATCTGCCTCTATATCGGAGCCACCTTTAGAATGCAAATTGAAATATTTGGATCTATCTAAAGATGAAATGTTGCCTAGATATCGTTTTATAGTAGGTTTTACAACAACTTTTGAGTATGCTTCAACCGTTAATTTTGACACGTTTACTGAATAGCTCGAATTAATGTCCGCTCCGGACATACCTTCGCTTAATAGTTGTGAGCTAAAAAATGGGTATAAGCCAGATTGGGCAGCACTAAATACTGCGGCTTCTACTCCAGTATGCATACCAATAGGCGTTTCCGTTGCATCCGTTAGATTTACTAGTTTGGCCTCAATGGTTGATGTGGTAGCGTCTTGACCCAAAGTGAGTGTTATTTCAATGGCTAAATCATCAGAACTTGTTGTTCCTTGAACAGTAGAAAGCGCTAAATATGCATCTGGGGTTAGTGCATTTGAATTATTGTTATGCCTAAGATGTAGAATGGAAGATGGGTAATTAGTGTCATTTATAACAGATAAAAAAACAGTATTTGCCACTGGGTTCGTAAATTCTACATCACCAGATGCACTAAAACCAACTTTAAACAGTGGCTTGTTTACTTCATTTATAATTCCGGAAAAATTTATTTCGACACGAAGCTTAATCATGTCTCCTGGTTCTGTAAGTGGATATGCTTTTTGCCATGCGGCTCGCTTCCAATCAGCTGATGTAGAAACGATACCTCCATTACTTGTGTTAACTGTCCATGAACTTGCGCTCCAATTTGTTTGAGAAGTAAGCGTTGCGCCATTTGTAAAGCCCTCGGTAGCGGTAAAATTTACTACGTTCTGGGCTTTTGCTAAAAACGAGAAGCAGCACAGTATAACGATTGTTAATTTAACGTAGATATATTTCATTCATTTTGAATTTTAACGTCCAGAATTAAAGTACTTAAATGACCACCGCTGTCTGGAAAACTAATGTACACATTGTTTTTTTCTTTAATTAAATCGATTGGAACGGGGATATCTATAGCACCAAAAAATTTCTTTCGATTTGCCTGATCGTATCCTTTCCAATTAAACGGCACATCAACAATTGTACCGTTTAAGTTAATTATGGGTCGCTTTGACAAATCGTGTGAACGACCTATACTCATGCGCAAACTTGCTGCGACAAGATTGTTTGGTTTAACATTATTAAAAACATAGCCTATTTTTTTATGCGCCTCAATTGGAACGAGGAACTCTTTAGAATAATGGCGTGTTTCGATAACTTTTCTAGAGAAATCAATTGGTTTTTTTAGTGTATACGCCAGTACTATGGTTTCGGCAGTGTCAAGAAAAAATTCATTTGGAATCGATGGAACTGTTGTTTCATAATAACGCGGTAAATCATCTTCAAAAACAGTTAACGATTTTACATAGATACTTTGTACGCTTTCTTCAACTCCCTCAAGTCGAAAATCAATTTTTTGTGGCTGATCCGCCAAATTGTTTAGTGCTATGTACAGTTGTTTTTCTTCTGTAAAAGCCTGCACTTGTATGTCTGGGTTTGAGGTGGTAACAAAAACGCGTTTGCCCTTTACGTCTTTCCATAAATCATAAAAATGAATTCGATTGGTGTATACCCAACCCGAAATTTCGCTTTTTGGAACGCCCATGTTTTCAGGACGCCAAAGAACCGCTTTATAGGGTAAAAAATTATTCTGTTTTGTTATATGCCAACTGGCCTCATCTGTGTTGAATGGAATCGAAAGCTCCAAACGATCTTCCCTGTCAAAGAGTCCAAAAATCATTGCATTTTGTGCACGGATAGACTGCATATTGCTCACTAGAGTAAATTCATTTTTCACAATACCACCATATTCAGTAATTGCATGTGGTTTGATATATCCCCAACGGTTAAAACTGTAAGTTTCTATCATGTCCATAATAGCCTCGTTATTGCTTCCTTGACGCTTGTTGTTTTGTCCAGCCTGATTTACCCCATCATATAAATGATAAGATATCGCATCCATTTCGTCTCCTGCGATATCCAAAAAGAGGCCCATATTTGTTTTCCAGTTGTCGAAGTCTTTTAACTCAAAGGAAGGCCATGCAGCCCCATAGCCTATGACTTTAATGTTTTTCAAGGTTGGTTCGGCATGAATTTTAGCTGCAATATCACGGTACATTTTGGACATTTCAGTTTTGACACGTAGTTCAGCTACAGGATCCCAATCTTTTTCTTCATAAAAGTCTTTGGCATGAACAAAAGGTTCATTCATGGGCTCATACCAATGAGGGCGATTATCATCATCCATGTTCTTAAAATACTGTACAGCCCAATTAGATAGACCTTCAATATCAACCCCTTCTTTGTAGAGGTTTTTGGGATGCTCTGTAGCAACAAATCGCCTTACAGGTTTTATTTTTTTTCCTTTTATTTCCTTTGCAA
>JAQCJC010000028.1 GCA_027593245.1 Bacteroidota bacterium
ACAGCTCACAGAAATGCAATATTATGTGATGCGTGAAGAAGGCACTGAGCGAGCTTTTTTCAGCCCATTGGACAAAAACTACAGCCCTGGAGTCTATGTTTGTGCTGCTTGCGCTACTCCACTTTTTAAAAGTGAACACAAATACAACTCGGGCTCTGGATGGCCAAGTTTTGACCGAGAGATAAAAGGAAATGTCGCTTTTTCTATTGATTACAACATAGGGGTTGCACGAACTGAAGAGCACTGTGCAACTTGTGGCGGACACTTAGGGCATGTTTTTAACGACGGGCCAAGAGAAACAACTGGAAAACGTCATTGCATCAATGGTGCAGCACTAAAATTTATAGCCAAAAAATGAATCAAAACAAAACTTTAAAATCAGAAGAGGACTGGAAAAAAGAGCTCAATGAAGCTCAATATATCATTCTTCGTAAAAAAGGGACCGAAAGACCTCATACAGGCCAATATAACATGCATTTCGAAAATGGAATTTACCATTGTGCAGGTTGCCAATCACCCTTGTTTAAAAGCCAAACAAAATTTGACGCAGGCTGTGGATGGCCAAGTTTTGATGCTTCCATCAAAGGAAATGTTAGCTATATTCTTGATAAAAGTCACGGTATGATGCGTACAGAAATCATTTGTACATCTTGTGAGAGCCACTTAGGGCATGTGTTTAACGATGGGCCAACGGAAACTGGAACCCGCTACTGTGTGAATTCTTTGAGTTTGACTTTTAAAAATTCTAAATAGGGCAAATATCTTTAGCTACTTTAGTTCATTTCTTTTTTATTTATAGATTTAGGTTTTGTAAATTTGCAACTTCTAACAACAACTAAAGAACTGTACCTATGAGTAAATATGATGTGATTGTTTTGGGAAGTGGACCAGGCGGATATGTAACTGCAATTCGCGCTTCTCAATTGGGGCTTAAAACTGCTGTTATTGAAAAAGAAAGCCTTGGAGGCGTGTGTCTGAATTGGGGCTGTATCCCCACCAAAGCACTTTTAAAATCTGCACAAGTTTTCGAATACCTTAAGCATGCAGGAGATTATGGCCTAAAAGTAAGTGAATACGACAAAGATTTTGATGCTGTAGTCAACAGAAGTCGTAATGTAGCTGAAGGCATGAGCAAAGGCGTTCAATTTTTGATGAAAAAAAATAAAATTGACGTCATTTCTGGGTACGGTAAACTAAAAACTGGTAAAAAAGTTGATGTTGATGGTACAGAGTACAGCGCAGATCATATCATTATAGCTACAGGAGCGCGCGCGCGCGAACTTCCAAGTTTAGCTCAAGATGGTGAGAAAGTGATTGGCTACCGAAAAGCAATGACGTTAGAAAAGCAACCAAAAAAACTTATAATTGTTGGCTCTGGAGCAATTGGAGTTGAATTTGCCTATTTCTACAATGCAATGGGTACTGAAGTAACTGTAGTTGAATACATGCCTCGAATTGTTCCCGTTGAGGATGAAGATGTCTCTAAGCAACTTGAACGTTCGTTTAAGAAAAGTGGAATTAAGATTATGACTTCCACTGAGGTCACTGCTGTTGATACATCTGGGAAAGGAGTAAAAGCAACTGTAAAAACCAAAAAAGGAGAGGAAACTCTTGAAGCAGACATCGTACTTTCTGCTGTTGGAATAAAAACTAATATTGAAAATATAGGCTTGGAGGATGTCGGAATTGTAACGGATCGCGATAAAATTCTAGTCAATGATTTTTACCAAACCAACATACCAGGCTACTATGCCATTGGCGATGTTACGCCTGGACCAGCCCTAGCCCATGTCGCTTCTGCTGAAGGGATTTTATGCGTAGAGAAAATCGCTGGACACCATATTGAGGCTTTGGATTACGGCAATATTCCTGGCTGCACCTATTGCAGCCCAGAAATAGCTAGTGTCGGGCTCACCGAAGCACAAGCCAAAGAACAAGGAATTGACATTAAAGTAGGTAAGTTTCCATTTTCAGCTTCTGGAAAAGCAAGTGCTGGTGGTAATACAGAAGGTTTTGTAAAAGTTATTTTTGATGCCAAATATGGAGAATGGCTGGGCTGTCATATGGTTGGCGCAGGTGTAACTGATATGATTGCAGAAGCAGTATTGGGTCGAAAATTAGAGACTACAGGCCACGAAGTCCTTAAAACAGTGCATCCTCACCCTACAATGAGTGAAGCGGTTATGGAAGCCGTTGCAGATGCTTATGACGAAGTCATACACATTTAATTAAAAGCTAAACAAATAACTAAGACGGTCTTTTGACCGTCTTTTTTTATATAAAACTTTGAAGCGCCAAAGAATAACTTCCAAGACCAAATCCTAAGATAACTCCTTTAGCGTTGGGTGAAATAAAAGAATGGTGACGAAATTCTTCTCTATTGTATGTATTTGAGATATGAACTTCTATAACAGGAGAGGAAATTCCTTTAACAGCATCACCAATACCAACAGAAGTATGCGTGTAGGCAGCAGCATTAAGAATAACGCCATCATATGAAAAACCAACTTCATGCAACTTATCGATCAACTCCCCTTCAATATTGGACTGAAAAAATTCAATTTTAAACTGAGGGTATTGAGATTTTAATGTTTCAAAAAAATCTTCAAACGTTTGGGAACCATAAATTTCTGGCTCGCGCTTACCTAACAAGTTGAGATTAGGGCCATTGATAATGATAATTTTTTTCATGGGGTAAAAATACAAAAGTTATGGCATAAAAAAAGCGATGCCGAAGCACCGCTTTTAAATTAATTTGTAGTAGGACTTAGAAACTGTATACAGCAGCTAAAGTAAAGGTAGATAGTCCACCTTGAGTGTCATCAGCATCACTATTCCAGAAAATATCTTCACTAGCAGAATCTAACCTAAGTTCTGGTCTGATTGTTAAGTTTCCTACAGATTAATTACCCGTTAAAGTAGGAGAGAAAACATTGGTATCGTCTCCTTCAGACGAATAAACGTTGAAATACTCTAAACGTAATCCCCAAGCAAAAGCATCAGAAGTTTGGAACTGAGAATAAGCTGAAAGTGACATGTACCCTTCAGTACCACTTAAAACAGCACCTCTTGTACCAGTTAACATAGCGTCATCATCCCAAGATGCGAAGTTACCGTTAAGGGCAACTGAAAAACTATCAGAGAAATTTAATTTAGCTTTTACATCAATAAAAGTTTCATCTTGACTGCTTAAGAATGAAACACCGTAATCACCTTTACTGATACCAGCAGCGATAGAATAATCACCAGAAGTATTCCCTTCAGTAGTTTCAAGTGGATTCATAACTCCAATACCAAGATTGAAATCATTACCTAAAGAAAATTGAGCGGCAATACCGTTCATGTTTCTAGGTCCAAATGTGTACTGGTGAGAATAACTGTAATGGAAATTATCCGCAGCAGAAAAATTCTCATAACCCATCCATGAGTTCCAACGACCCATCATAAGAGTTACTTTTTCAGAAGCGTTCCAGTACATGTAAGCTTCATTTACTACATCAAAGTCAGAAAACTGAGCATCAGCTCTAGGACCGTAAGCTAGATCTGCAATAAAACCAACTTTTTCTCCTTCATAAGAGAACTTTACATTAGCATTTGCTCCAGAGAAACCACGATCGTCATTACCCATGATTCCACTAGGTGCAGAAGAAAAATAATCCCCAACTAAACCAGCAGGCACATCATTAGGTCCGTTAAGACTAGTGTGGAAATAAGCGTCTACAGAACCCGTCACGTTAAACTTTGGTTCTTCCTCTTGACCGAATGTTAAACCAACAACGGCTAGAGACATTAAAGTAATTAATTTTTTCATAATTAATTTTTTTTTGTTTATGATTAATAATGCAAAGCTATACAAAATATTTAACGGATTGACATAAAATTCATTTTTTTTTTCAATTTCAACGATAAAATCGTGCACTTTATGGACTTTTTAAGAGGGGATAAAGAAAATAGTCTGTTTTAATTATTTTAACTAATTTTTAGTAAATATTGGCTTAAATATTCGAAATTTGCAATTATTTAACAGCATACATAAAAAATAATTTACCATGAAAAACAAGCTAACTCTATGTTTTTTATTGCTTTTTGCAATAGTTTTTGCCCAAAACCCTACATCTTACTCTAATAACATAGATGCCAACGGATTAAAAGACAAACTTTACACCTACTCCTCAGACAAGTTTAAAGGAAGAGAAGCTGGAACAGAAGGTGAACTTATTGCTGTTCAATACCTCAAAGATAAATACCAAGCCTTGGGAATAAGCCCAGCCCAAGCCAGTGGAGATTATTTTCAAAATGTTCCCTTGAAAAAAATCAAGACACCCAAAGTGAACATCTCAATCGATGGGGCTAATTATATTTATTATGATGATTTTATAGCTGTTTCGTCAGGAGAAACTACCACAATTGAAGTTGATGAATTTACTTTTGCCGGATACGGCATAAAAACTACATTATATGATGACTACGAAAATTTGGATGTTGCAGGGAAGCTTGTTGTCGCTATTAAAGGAGAACCAAAAGATGAAGACGGAAAATATCTAGTTACTGGATCTAAAGACAGATCTAAATGGTCTAATGGCCGACAATCATTAAGTTCTAAAAGAAATATAGCTAAAGAATTGGGTGCTAAAGCATTTATTTTGATCGACCAAGCCATGTTCAAGCGCTATTCGTCATATTATAAAGCCGTTGAAGAACGCGGTGGGGAAAGTACTTTAGCGTTGGACGTAGACTCAAAATCCTATTACGGCTTTTTGGGTGGTAAAAAACTGGGGGATCAACTGATTCAAAGTTCTAATGGAACTTTCCGAAAGGATATAAAAATCACATTCAATAATAGTTCAGAACCCATTACATCAAAAAATGTAGTTGCAATACTTCCCGGAACAGAGAAGCCTGAAGAATACATAATTTTATCCGCCCATTTAGACCACATTGGAATGCACGATGGTGAAGTTTTTAATGGTGCAGATGATGATGGGTCCGGTACCGTAGCGATTCTTGAAATAGCAGAAGCATTTAAAGCAGCAGCAGAAAATGGCGAAGGCCCAAAGCGCTCTATTGTTTTTTTACACGTTACTGCTGAAGAGAAAGGATTGTTGGGCTCTCAGTATTACACAGACTATAACCCAATCGTATCTCTGGAAAACACAGTAGCTAATCTCAATATAGATATGATTGGAAGAATAGATCCAAAAAGGAAAAATGGAAAACGGAATTATATTTACCTTATAGGAAGCGACAAATTAAGCACGGATTTGCACAACATCTCTGAGGAAGTCAATAAAAAGTACAGTAATATTGAATTAGATTATACTTATAATGATGAAAATGACCCAAATCGTTTTTATTACCGATCAGATCACTACAATTTTGCCAAAAACAATATTCCTATTATATTTTATTTCAACGGAACGCATGCCGATTACCACAGAGCTACGGATACTCCAGATAAAATTCAATATGATTTATTAGAAAACAGAACACGTCTTGTTTTTTATACCGCGTGGGAACTGGCCAATAGAGCTGACCGCATTGTCGTCGATAAGGCTTCAAAATAATTGGTTTGTAATTAATAAACCAAAAAAGCTGCTCCAAATGGAGCAGCTTTTTATTTTGGGGTGGAAGATCGGTCTCGAACCGACGACCTCCTGAACCACAATCAGGCGCTCTAACCAACTGAGCTACAACCACCGTTTATCACATAAAAATGCGTGTGCAAATGTAGCGCATTTATGATTTTATACAAAGATTTTTTTTTAATTTATTTTAAATCAAATATAGATTCTACTGCCAAAAGACGGTCACTAGTAAAGCCTTCTGCATAGTTGGTATTTACCAATCGACCTAAATCAGCAGCTCTATATCGTACACTTTCTATGAAATTTTTTGTCGATATAGGTGTTTCTGAAGCTTTACTGTTTGGGTCGAAAAACTGAGATGCATAAGCTGCAACTGATGCCATTTTTACGTCTATAGTACTGCTAATATCAACTACAAAGTCTGGAGTGATATTATTCCATTGAATATAGCTATACACTGCATTCGGGCGCCAAGACTGTTGCAACCCACCGCTCGTGTCCTGAGTTTCAATTTTAAGCAAACCACTCAAAAAGCAAGCATCACGTACTAAAGCACTCGATTTGGCATGATCTGAATGTCGGTCTTGTATAGCATTACAAAAAACAATTTCAGGTTTGTATTGACGTATTTTCTTGATGATATCCAGCTGATTTTCTTTGGTATTGAATACAAAACCGTCTGGAAACTCTAAATTTTCCCTTTTATGTACTCCAAGAATTTTGGCAGCAGTACTCGCCTCTTCTTTTCGAATTTCAACCGACCCCCTTGTACCAAGTTCTCCTCGAGTCAAATCGATAATAACTACCTTTTTCCCTTCGTTAACGGCTTTATGAAGTGTACCGCCACAGCTCAATTCAACATCGTCAGGATGGGCGCCAAAGGCTAAAATATCTACTTTCATGCGATTTATATTTGATTACTGCAATCCATTGCGCGTTCAATATCGTGAATTAAATCTTTTTTTGATTCAATTCCAACAGAAAAACGAATCAACTGACTGGAAATCCCTTGTGCTAATCGGTCCGATTCAGAAAGTAAAGCATGTGAAGTTAAAGCAGGTAAAATCATTGTACTCTCTACGCCGGCCAAACTCATAGAGGGTTTTATCAGTTGTAAAGATTTCAGAAACAAAACCGTATCGTATTCTTTAGATAGTTCGAAAGACAACATTGCTCCAAAACCTTTCATTTGAATTTTGGCTAATTGATGCTGTTCATGCGAAACTAAGCCAGGGTAGTATACTTTTTTTACAGCGGGGTGTTTTTCTAAAAAACGTGCAATTTTTTTAGCATTCTTTTGTTGGGCTCTTACCCGAATTGCCAAAGTTTTCATGCTTCGCTCTAGCAACCATACGGTTTGATCACTGAGGTTCCCACCAAAATCTTTAGCTAGATTCCAAATTTTACCCATAATATCTTTAGAGGTAGCAACGGCACCAGCAGAAATATCACTATGTCCACCAAAATACTTTGTGGCGGAATGAATTACAATATCTATACCTAAGATTATCGGTTTCTGAACAATAGGTGTTGCAAAAGTGTTATCGATAGCGGTGGTGATCTGCTTTGATTTTGCAAGCTTTGCCACTGCAAACAAATCAACAAGTTTTAAAAGAGGATTTGAAGGAGATTCTAAATAAATAAGCTTTGTGTTGTCTTGCACACATGCTTCAAATGAATTGGCAGATAAATCTTTAGTAAAGGTATAAGCTATCCCGTATGAATTAAAATGCGCTTCGATAAAATTTCGAGTACCACCGTAGATGTCATTTTGTATCACGGCATGATCTCCTGACTTTAACAAGGTGAGCATCACAGCAGAAATGGCAGCCATGCCAGATGAAAAAAGCATTCCAGCTTCAGCTTCTTCTAATGCGGCCACTTTCTTGCCTAAGAATTCTTGATTCGGTGTGTTAAAATAGCGCGGATAACGTTTTGGGTCTTGATCTAAAAAATTGTAAGAAGTTGACATATAGACAGGAGAAACTGCCCCATTGAAGACAGGATCATCCACAGCACCGGTGTGGGTGCAAATGGTACGTTCACCTAGTTTTTTTTTTGACATTAAAAGTGTTTTTTAAACGCTATTTGTTATCTAAATCGTTGAACTGCTTAATAAGAACAAATGCCCATATTGCAACACAAAGAGAAACGAAAATGGAAAAATATAATACGATGTCGTTAGCGGCCAAGGCGAAAGAGTTTAAAAAATATCATTAGACCAACAAGCATAGGCGCCCAGATCCCTACAAAAATTCCGTGTAATTGGTCTCCCGAAAAGAAAAGATATTCAGAGACTATGATAATTAGAACGCACAACAGCAATAAGAGCGCGTTGGTGATTCCTAATAGTTTTACAAATTTCATTGAAGCATAATTTTATAAGCTAAAATAAAAAAAAATAGGATTATTTGTTTAATAAAATGAAAAAAATATAAAGCGAAGAATTACATTCGCAAAAAATAGAGAATGTTAAAAGCAGTATTATTAGATATGGATGGTGTTATTGTAGACACTGAACCCCTTCACCAGAAGGCTTATAAATTTATGTTTTCCGAAGTAGGCATCGAGGTTTCTGACGTTGTGTATGAGGGGTTTACAGGGCAATCTACACATGCTATTTGTTCGTTCCTCTGCAAAAATTTCAAGCTTAAACAAAGTCCACAGGAATTGGTGCAGCTCAAGCGTGATCGTTTCACTAAACTCTTTCATGAGGATTATGCACTGCAACTATTACATGGCGTAGAAAAACTTATTAAAGATTATCACAGCAGTGTACTTACCCTAGTTCTCGCCTCTTCAGCCTCGATGTTCACCATAAATAATGTCACAAAGCGTTTCGGCTTAGATCAGTATTTTTCGACTAAATTGAGTGGTGCCGATCTAAAAGCATCAAAACCTCATCCTGAAATTTTTATCAATGCAGCCAAAGCAGCTGATGCTTTGGCAAATGAATGTTTTGTAATCGAAGATTCAACTAACGGTATAAGAGCAGCACACAAAGCAGGTATTTACTGTGTAGCTTATAAAAGTGAGCATTCCAAAAACCAAGATTACACTTTGGCAGATATGCTTATTTCTGATTACAAAGAAATTGCTTTTAAAAGGATGAATAAAAAGTTTAATTAACTTTTCTGCGTATAGAACTTGCGGTGTTTAAAGTGTGCCAAAACACTGATTGCTGTAATGATAAAAAGGCTGGCTAAAATATATGTAATACTTATTTCTTGATCATCTTTTGCGTAGGAATGTAATCCTGCAAGATAAAAGTTTACCCCAAAATAGGTCATCAATATACTTCCAAAGGCAAGAACAGAAGCGATGTTGAATATCAAACGGTTTCTAAGACCAGGTACCAAGCGCATATGGATAACGAAGGCATAAATCATGATGCTGATAAGCGCCCATGTTTCTTTGGGGTCCCAACCCCAATAACGACCCCAGCTCTCATTAGCCCACATACCTCCTAAGAAATTTCCTATGGTTAACATAACTAAGCCAACAGTTAGTGCCATTTCATTAATGATCGTAAGTTCTTTGACGTGCAATGCCATCTTTTGCTTATTTTTTGAATTCGTAAGAATCATAAGAAATAAACTTATCACTCCTAAAATCATCCCCAAAGCAAAAGGGCCATAACTCCCCACTATGATAGCTACATGTATCATGAGCCAGTAACTGTTCAAAACAGGCTGTAAATTCCCAATAGAAGGATCCATCCAATTCCAGTGTGCAATCATTAAAATCATAGCAGTTACAAAGGCTGTTGAGGCAAAAGTGAGGTTGCTCTTATGTCCGAGCATTATACCAAAAGCCATGGTTGCCCAAGCCACATAGATCATAGACTCGTAGGCATCACTCCAAGGTGCATGTCCAGAGATATACCATCGAGCAATGAGCCCGGCGGTGTGTAAAGCAAAACAAACGTAAAGCAAAACCTTGAAAACACTAACTGAAATCTTTAAGAATTTACTTTTGTCTTTTAGTATTTGAACAATTAAAAGAACAAACATCAAACTACTGGCATACATATACCAACTGAACAGCTTTTTGAAGATATCGTATTTATTGTACTTGATTTCAGTTTTAATTTTTTCCTCCGAAAGCATTGTATCTCCACCATAGCGTTGCTGGGTAGTTTTAAGTGCGCTAAGTAATTTTTGGCTTTGTGTAAAATCAGATTCTTGTAACTTATCGTTTTGCAAAGTAGCGAGATAGGCTAAAAAACCTGTTTTAATGAAATTCGCATATAACGAATCACCTACTGATAAGTTTTGTTGTACAAATTCTTTGGACGATACCCATTTATTATTTTCGTCCTCTGGGATTGGGAAAAGACGTAGCGCATCACCTTCTAATGAATTAAATAACAGACTCACGCGTTGATCGGCTTCCTTAAATTCTTTTTGAATGGCTGTAGGCACTTGAGCACTGTAGGCTTCTTCTAAATATGGGCCGAGTTTATAATTCAAGTTCTTGTCTAAAAAATCAATCAGAGCAGCATATTTTTGTTCTTTTGGAATTCCAATCAACTGGCGAATGGTATCTGCTTTTTTTGGCTTTAGATAGATTATTGGAACATTATACCACAGCTGCGGACTTTCTTGCATAGATAAAAACACCTGATTAGCCGAAAAGTCATTGTAGACATCTTTTTTAGATAATTTCCTCAATAGCTCTGAAGCGTAGGTGTTCACGGGTTTCATTCGTCCGTCAGAATCTTGTATCACAAGATGTCCAAATAGATCTGATTGCTCCTGAGGAGTTATATTGACCGATAAAATTGAATCTAGTTGTTGTGCTGTTGGACCCAACATCTGATGGTCAGAAGTATGGGTGGTTTGTGCATTAACGCCCAAACAAAAGAAAGTAAAAGCTAGAACCGTAAGCTCGGCTTTCTTGAGTTTAATTTTATCTAACCGATTACGTAAAACTTCCATTCTTGCGCCCTTGCTCAGCAAAATAGCAAGCAAACCAAAATACAATAAATAATACCCTAAATAAGTAAACCAAGTTCCCCAATAATCGTGGTTTACTGAAAGAATAGTTCCTTTCTCGTCGGGATCAAAAGAGGATTGAAAAAACTTGTACCCCCTATGGTTTAAAATATTATTCATGTAAATATGAAAATCAAATGTCCCTTCTTGTTTATCAAAAACGGTGACTTTACTCTCAAAAGATGAATAGCTTTTTTCAGTTCCTGGATAACGCTCAGCAATAAAATCATTAAGTTTGATATCAAATGGAAGATCAAGTATTTTAGAACCGTATTTGAATGCAAAATCTAAACCTCCTAAATTCAGTTCTTTAAAAGGGTTGTTTACCCCTTGTCCCCCAAGTAATTTTACTATTTTAGAATCTCCATTTACAGTAACTTTAAGCACAACGCCATCTTCATCTCCTTTGAGTAATTTAGACTTTTTCACCACATCAAAAACACCTTTTATCACAGGCTTTGGAAAGACAATGGCTTGATTTCCTATAATGTAACGTGACCTTAACGCCAAAGGTTGAATACTGTCTTTGATAAGTCGACCTTGAAAGCCATTAGCCATGGTCATATACTCACCTTCAAAAGGAGATTGAATCGTTAAACCCTCTTCAGAATAAGTCAAATTTATGGCGCCTTCAGTAGGCTTATTTAGTGCATAAAGCACATTGTGTATACTGCTGACTTCGCCAAGTTTCAAAAAATGATTGTGCGGAGCTCCACTTCCTGCCTCCACTAATTTCAAATAGTATTGCCCATCGTCATTAGGAACAATATCCTTTTCAGCACCAGGGATAAAGTTCACAAGCTCTAAAACAACTCGTGCATCGCCGTAAGTAGTTTCTTTTTTGTAGTAGTTTTCTAATCTTGGTGAAAAATCTACAGCGTGGTTAAGAACACGACGCTGCAACTGACCGTTAATTTTATAATCTCCATCAATGTAGGTAGTTAAGTAAGTTTTTTGTGACAAAAAGGTGTTTTCAGTTGCACCCTCACGAATAGACATCATGCCTTCAAAACCATAATTTCGCGTTATAAACGCACCAAGAAGAATGAAAATGAATGATAAATGAAGTACTAGGGTTGCCCATTTTTCTTTGCGCAACAACCGGTATCTGAAAATATTTCCAATAAAATTGATCATGAAAATAGCCATAATCGCCTCAAACCAAAGCGCATTATAAATTAAATTTCTAGAATATGGGGTTGGCGAAGTACTTTGCCCCTGATCTAAAAATGTTCCAACGGCCATTGCTACGGCGTAAACAATAAACAAAACTGCAGTGAGGCGTGTAGAAAAAAGAATATTGGCTATTTTTTTGAGCATAAAAAAGTGACAAATTTTATGGACCACAAAGGTAGTTACTTTTTGTATTAAATTAATTTATAAACGCCGCTTTTAACACTAATTTTAATATTTATCTCATAAAGCAGATTGTAAACTTTTAAAAGACCTTATTCTTGTGTAAATTAGCGCTATGATTACTGTTGTTGTTTTAGGAGCTGGAAATGTTGGTACACATTTGTGTAAAGCAATACATGCTTCAGAGGGTATTAAGCTTGTTCAATGGTATAACAGGTCTAAAATTAACATCTCAAACCATATGACCGCTGTTGAGCAGTGTTACAACCTAAGTAAGTTAGCTACTGCAGACGTATACATAATGGCAGTTAGTGATAATCATGTTGAAAGCCTATCCAATCAACTTCCATTTGAAAACCGATTGGTGGTTCATACATCTGGAAGCGTCTCTATGCGCCATTTAAATAAAAAAAATAGACGTGGTGTATTTTACCCGCTGCAAACATTTTCAAAATTAGCAGAATTAGATTTCAAAGATGTTCCGATGTGTATAGAAACTACAATTAAAAAAGACCGTAGTTTTTTGATGTCCCTAGCAAAAGCCATCGGAAGCCCTGCTTACAAGATCAACTCAGAACAACGCCAAACACTACATTTATCTGCAGTTTTCGTTAATAATTTCACAAATCAATTATACCGAATTGCACACGAATTAGTCGATAAGCAGGGCTTAGATTTTGAGATTCTTAACCCCTTGATTCTTGAAACAGCAAAAAAAGTACTAATCTTCTCACCCTATATGGCCCAAACAGGCCCCGCAAAAAGACGCGATAATAAAACATTAAAAACTCATTTAAATCTTTTGGAAAAAAACCCGAATTACAAAGAATTATACGAGCAAATTACAAAATCAATCCAAAAAACTCATGGCTAAGAAAAATTACAAAGCATTATTAAACAACATTACTACACTCATTTTTGATATCGATGGCGTGCTTACAGATAGTTCATTATTAGTTACATCTGATGGTGAACTGCTTCGTAAAATGCACACAAGAGATGGTTACGCGCTTCGCGCTGCTGTAGAAGCAGGTTTGACAGTTTGTATCATATCTGGTGGAAAAAATGAAGGAGTTCGTAAACGTCTAGAAGGTCTTGGGATAAAAGAGGTTGTTTTAGGGGCGCATGACAAAGTAAAGCACTACAAAGAATTTGTAAAGAAATACAACCTTACTACAGACGAGATTGTATATATGGGTGATGATATCCCTGATGTACCCGTAATGAACCTCGTTGGGTTGCCTTGCTGCCCTCAAGATGCAGCGCCAGAAGTCAAAGCTATTTCAGAATACATATCCCACGTAAATGGAGGCTGTGGTGCCGCTCGTGATATTATCGAACAGGTTATGAAAGTAAGGGGTTTATGGATGAGAGATTTTGATGCTCAAAATGACTAAATTTTAAATGTTAAAAAATCGATTAAAATCTAAAAATTTAATTTTAGCATCAGGTTCTCCAAGACGACAAGAATTGCTGAAGTCATTGGGCCTGCCCTTTGAAATTCGATTAAAAAAAATTAACGAAAACTATCCTAAACAGCTTAAGAACAGTGCGATTTCAGACTATCTCGCTAAGCTTAAGTCAAATGCATTTTCAAAGGAAATTAATCCAAATGACCTCCTCATTACAAGCGACACTATCGTTTGGCACCAAAACACAGCCTTCGGCAAACCTAAATCTAAGGGAGAGGCCTTTCAAATGCTTTTAAAATTAAGCGGTAAAACACATGAAGTGATAACATCTGTTTGCTTGAGAAGCACAACAAATGAAGATCTATTCAATTCCTCAACTAAAGTTACCTTTAAAAAACTATCCGCCCTTGAAATTGAATATTATATTGATAACTACAATCCAATGGATAAGGCTGGAGCTTATGGGGTACAAGATTGGATAGGTCAAATTGGAATCACAAAAATTGAAGGTTCCTATTTTAACGTAATGGGCTTCCCATTGGATAAGATATACACCCAATTATTGAAATTTTCTGAAAAATTCTAAGGCTCTTTTTTCATTATAATAAACACAGCCCTTTTGAACAAATCCAACATGGCCTCCTTCTTCTGGAGTTTCTAAATGTAAATATTTACTCTTTTGAGCCATCTCTAGCGGAAAACAAGATGGCGTTAGAAAAGAATCATTTTTGGCATTGAGCAATAAAACAGGGGTATTTATAGAAGATAAAAAACCTAAACTACTTGATTTTTCATAATAATCTGCCGCATTTGTAAAACCATTGGCTTTGGCAGTATATACCTCATCCAATGTTCGAAGAGTCCATACGGAGTAAAGAGCTTTTCTCGAAATTTTATCTGGAAATTGCCGTTGTTTTTTCATCAATTTATATTTTAACCCTATCATGAAGTAAATGTGAAAAAGGATGTTTTTGAATTGATGCAAGGCTTTTGATGAAGCCGCCAAATCAACAGGAACTGAAACGGCCATTGCTGCTTTAAGTTCTTGAGGTATATTGTCGTTTTCCCCTAAATATTTCAAAATAATATTACCCCCTAAACTTATTCCTTTCAAAAAAATTGAAGTATAGTTGTAAGCCTTAATAACATGAGCAATTACGTCTTTAATATCATCGGTTTGCCCAGAGTGAAAGCTAGAGAACTTCTTATTTAATTCGCCGCTACAACTTCTAAAATTAACACAAACAGCATCAATACCATTGTTGTTGAAGTGCTTTGCTACTCCAGTCACATAGGGTCGTTGCCCATCGCCCTCCATGCCATGCAACAAAATGATAAGCTTGTTTGATTGGCCAGATGTATAACTCCAGTCTAAGTCTAAAAAATCACCATCACGCAAAATAATGCGTTCACGTATTTGTTTGATATTTAATTGCCTAAACAAGCCAGAATATACTGTTGAGATAAAGGCGTTTTTAAATATAAAAATAGGCTTAAAGTAAGATTTAATTACAGGCATTTAATATATTGATTTTCAATAATTTAATTGTTTTTTTGTTTGCTAAAAAACGAGCGTCTGAGCGCATTCCTAAAACCCAAATTACTGCATCATTAGAACATAGAAGTAAAACCTTAGATTTTTCTATTAATGATAACTTTTGGTCTTTAAAAAACTTACTCATCTTCTTTTTACCAGACATCCCTGAAGGATAGAAATAATCACCTTCCTTCCAAGTACGCAACACCAGTGGAAACTGAACTTTATCAGCATCTAAAAACAATGTATTATGATTTGAAGCACCCAATTCACTTGGATTTTCAAGTTTTAATGAGATACCATATTCGTGGATACGCACTGTAGAGTTTTCAGCTTCAATTTTCTGGTAAAATTTTTTATTTAATGATTTTTTAGTAAGAATTAACACAGATCGATCTTTTAAAAGCGAGTGGGTTTTAGAATGAATCTGTTTCCCCGTCTGCGCATCAATCAAATTATAAAGCTCATCAAAATCCGTAAACCCATAATAGTGGAACAAAGGAAATATGTACGAACGCAACGGATTAAGATTTTTTAAAGCGGATACTGAATAATGCTTCTCAGATGCATTAGAATATTCTATAACTTCATCACTAACGGCTTTAATGTGGTTTTGTAGCAAGTCTTGGGATGATTTAAGGTGGTTTTGGGTACTTTGCAAGGCATTGACAATTGATGGGTAAATAGCCTTTAAAGCAGGCATCAATTCATGACGTAGCTGATTGCGCTGATAATACAAACTCGCATTGCTGCTGTCTTCACGCCATTTGAGCTTATTTTTTGAAGCATATTCAAGAATTTGGACTCTAGTAAATAACAACAAAGGCCTGATAATATATTTGTTTTTGTTGGGGATCCCAACCAATCCATCAAGCCCTGATCCTCGGCTTAAATTGATGAAGAAGGTTTCTAAATTATCATCGGCGTGGTGAGCAGTAAGCACCACATCAAAAAGGTGTTCATCACGAAGCTTATCAAAAAAATCGTAGCGTAATTTTCGTGCTGCCATCTGTACAGACAACTTATTCCTTTCAACATAATCAGCTGTATCGAAATGGTCAGAATAGACTGTCAAATCATTACTTTTAGCATATTCTAGTACAAACCTTTCGTCAGCATCACTTTCATCGCCTCGTAATTTGAAATTACAATGTGCGATTGAAATATTAAAATCTGATTTTAAACATAGATCAGCAAGAACCATACTATCTACCCCCCCTGAAACGGCCAACAAAATCTTTTGATTCGTTAATCCAGAAAAATTATTTTTTATATGTGTATTGAAAGCTGTTAGCATGCTGCAAAAATACAAATTAATTTTCCAGAGCCTCTCTAAGCGCTTTTGCTTTTATAAGACACTCTTCATACTCTGATTCTGGACAACTTTTTGAGGTAATAGCACTGCCTACAGAAAATGAAACATAAGCCTTTTCCTGATTATATAAAATACTCCTTATCACCACATTAAAGTCAAAATCTCCAGATGGTGTAAAATATCCTATAGCTCCGGAATACAGACCTCGTTTAGAATCCTCTAGCTTCTCTATAAGTCTCATTGCTGCGATTTTTGGAGCACCAGTCATACTGCCCATGGGAAAAGTAGATCTTATAACATCAACCGACGAGTAGTCATCTTTAATTTTGGCAGTTACCGTAGAAATTAGGTGATGTACTTGCGCAAAAGTATAGGATCCACAAAGCTCATCAACCTGTACAGAACCTTTTTTGGCTATTCGAGACAAATCATTACGAACCAAATCAACAATCATGATATTTTCACTCCGCTCTTTTGGATTAGACTCTAAGTCTTTTTTCAACCTTGCGTCTTCATTTAAATTGTCAGAGCGTTTCGACGTCCCTTTAATGGGTTGGGAAATAACTAGCTCACCTTCTTTTTTCAAATACCGCTCTGGTGAAGCTGAAAGACTGAATTGTTTTCCATTTTTCATGTAAGCTGAAAAGGGCGGCTTAGATCGTTCTTGAAGCTTGTGGAATGTAGCCAAAGGGTCGATACCAGCATGCGCATAAAACTCCTGACAAAAATTAGCTTCATAAACATCCCCTCTATTGATGTGACTTTGAAGTGTCTTTATCTTTGTTAAATAGGATTCCTTGGAGGTTCTGGGCACGATATCAATCTTAGAACTTGCATGATTTGTATAGCCTAAATGTTGATTATTGATTTTCTCGAAATCAGATTGAATTAAATGAGAAAATTCATTAAGGTAACGAACAATAACTTCATCGTCATGAAAAATAAATATTTTTTTGGGTTGGAAAAAAACCAAGTCTGAGAAGCCAAGACCATCAAAATTTGAAGAATATAACGCTTCAATATCATTCTTCAAATCATAGGAGAGATAACCGAAGACCCAATCCGACGTCTCCTGTATAAAATCCTCTAATACTTGAAAACCTTGATCTACGCCTCCTTGGATGTTAGATATTCCTTCGACAGCCAAAATCGCATCAAAACTACTATGGGCTTGATTATATTCATTCGAATCAAGCCAAACAACTTTATCAAAAGCGTTTGCCCATTGCAAAAGTTTCTTCTTGAATTCCTTTATATTATCTAGCTTGATGTGATGGTCTGTTCTCAAAAAATGAAACAACTTATATTGAAATGTAAATTTAAACAGATATTTGAAATATACTCCTACTTTCTTAGAATACATTACCTTTGAGAAAACATTTTGTACTTGGAACACTTCAGTGAATTTAATTTAACACCAGAGCTATACAGAGCTATTGAACATTTGGGGTATTCCAAACCAACACCGATTCAACAGAGTTCGTTTTCTAAAATTTGTTCAGGAAGAGACTTAGTGGGTATTGCACAAACAGGGACTGGAAAAACAATGGCATACACTCTACCCTTGCTTAGAAACCTAAGTAAGCCAACACAAAATTCGCCACGAATACTGATTCTAGTACCCACAAGAGAATTGGTTCTTCAGGTAGTAGAAAGTATAAACAACTTATGCACTGAACTTTCGTTTAAAACTATTGGTGTTTTTGGAGGAACAAACATCAACACACAAAAAAGAGAAGTTGAAGAAGGTGCAGATATAATTGTTGCTACACCTGGGCGTTTGTATGATTTAGCATTAACCAGGGCTCTGCGCCTAAAGGGGATTCAGAAACTAGTCATAGATGAAGTCGATGTAATGCTCGATCTAGGATTTAGGTATCAATTAATCAATATCTTTGATGTATTGCCTGAACAACGCCAAAACATCATGTTTTCTGCTACCATGACAACTGATGTAGATGAACTAATTACTTCATTTTTCAAAGCTCCTAACAAAGTCTCTACCGCAATTTCGGGCACTCCATTGAAAAATATTAAGCAATATCGTTTTGATGTAGCTAACTACAATTCTAAAGTGAATCTATTAAATTTTTTATTGAAGGAAAAAGAACATTATAATAAAGTTCTTGTTTTCGTAGATCAAAAACGTATTGCAGATCGCTTATTTAATCAAATAGCTCTTAACTTTGCCAATGAATGTGCCGTTCTGCATTCTAACAAATCTCAAAATTATAGAACTAATGCCATCGAAGAATTCAAAACTGGTTGCAGTCGAATTTTAATTACTACAGATATAATGGCACGTGGAATTGATATCAACGATATATCGCATGTAATTAGCTTCAATACGCCTGCTTTTCCTGAAAATTATATGCACAGAATAGGAAGAACAGGAAGAGCAGAAAAAAAAGGGGAAAGCATCTTATTCTCTACAAAAACAGAACAAGATCAAAGAATGGGAATTGAGACCTACATGGACTTTAAAATTGAATGCTTGGAATGGCCTGATGAAGTTGATGTTTCGAACGAACTAATGCCGGAGGAAAAAAACAGCAAGGAACCCTATAACCCCCACAAAAAAAGAAATGATGATGTCCCAGGACCAGCATTTCACGAAAAGAAAGAAAAAAATAAAAAAGTAAATTTAGGAGGATCGTACAGAAAAACGATTGCAAAAAAATACAAAAAACCTAAAACAAAAGGAGACAAAAACTTTAATCGCCGTAAAAGAAAGTAATATTCTAAATTTAAAGTCTTTCTAAGTTTAGTTCATTGTAGCTTTTCATTAACTTAACTTTGATGCGTTTCAACTTCATTTTCAACGCACTTTCGCCTAATTCAAATATTCGTGCAAGCTCTTTAATTGTTATCTGCCTACAATATTTCATCAAAACAAGTTGTTGTTCTTGCTTAGAAAGCAAACTTACAGCATAATTAAGCCTTAAGTGCTGTTGTTGGTCTACTCCACTTGAATCGTAATTATAGTTTAAATAATAAGCACTTAATTCTTCAGGATCGACATAGCGATTCTCAAGTTTTCTATACTTTACCTGTCTAGTGTGATTAATACAATAATTTCGTGTAAAACTATAAAGCCAAGTTGAGAACTTAGATTTGAATGAAAAAGCACTTAGCTTGAGAAAAACCTTGAAGAATATTTCTTGAGATAAATCCTCAGCATCTTGTTTGTTTTTAAAAAACCGCAAACAATGCCTGTATACTGATGCATAATAACGGTCATATAAAGTTTCAAAAAGCTGTGTGTCTTCTTTTTCGACGATAGCGCGTACTAGCGCTTCGACTGATAATTTCAGGTGTTGTTTTTTTAAGTTCAAAGCGATTGGGGTTGCTTTTACTGATCATTTCTGAAAAGCCCAGTTAATATTTATAAAATTTGTTTAATTACATAATTAAAATGTTAGACAGTTTATTGTTCAGTGATTTAAATATACATTTTTTTGAAAAATAAAAAAAATAATTGCTGCTTAAAATAAAAAAAACGATCAAAATTGATCGTTTTTTTTATTGAAGAAAATACTTTTTTATCAAACATGTAAAGCTCGGTCATCGGTAGCTGCCAGCGCAGCTTCTTTTATGGCTTCTGTAAAGGTTGGATGAGCATGAGATATTCTGGAAATATCTTCAGCAGATGCGCGAAACTCCATAGCCACAACGGCCTCTGCAATCAAATCAGCACAGCGAGCGCCAATCATGTGTACACCTAAAATTTCGTCCGTAGCTTCGTCTGCAAGGACTTTTACGAAGCCATCTAGGTCCATACTTGCACGGCTACGCCCAAGGGCACGCATTGGAAATTGCCCACTTTTATAAGCTGTACCTTCACTGGTTAACTGCTCCTCTGTTTTACCCACAGAAGCAACTTCAGGCCAAGTGTAAACGACGCCTGGTATTAAATTATAATTAATATGCGGTTTTTGACCTGCAATGTGTTCCGCTACAAAAACCCCTTCTTCTTCTGCTTTATGCGCTAACATAGCACCTTTTACAACATCTCCAATAGCATAAATATTAGTCGCTGTAGTCTGCAAATGCTCGTTCACTATTACCTGTCCACGCTCATTTAATTGAACTCCTGCAGCATCAGAATTTAAACCAGCAGTGTAGGCACTTCGCCCTACTGAAACCAAGCAGTAATCCCCTTCAAATGTTACTGTTTCCCCTTTTTTATTTTCAGCCTGAACACTAACACGATTGTCAACGCGTTTTACCGAAGCTACTTTATGAGAGGTATTGATTTTAAACTTTTGCTTTTTGAGGACTTTAGCCAATTCTTTAGATAAGCCCTTATCCATTGAGGGAATGATACGATCCATGTACTCCACAACTGTAACTTCGGAACCTAGCCGCTTGTATACTTGACCAAGTTCTAATCCGATTACTCCTCCTCCAATAATAATTAGGTGTTTTGGAATTTCTTTTAACTTCAAGGCCTCTGTTGACGTAATTATGCGTTCTTTATCAATCTTTACGAAAGGTAAAGTTGAAGGCTTGCTCCCTGTAGCGATAATGGTGTATTTTGCTTCAATTTCTTGATTTTTAGTACCGCTAATAGTAATGTGTGTCGCGTCTTTGAACGCACCAATACCTTGAAAAACGTCTATTTTATTTTTCTTCATTAAAAACTCAATCCCAACCGTAGTCTGATCTACAACCGATTGCTTTCTCGCCATCATTTTCTCTAAATTGACCTTAACCTCTGATGGGATTTCTATTCCATGTGTATCAAAATGCTTTACAGCGTCTTCAAAATGATGAGACGAATCCAATAAAGCTTTGCTAGGTATACATCCTACATTGAGGCATGTACCACCCATGGTGCTATATTTTTCAATGATTGCGACCTTCATATCAAGCTGTGCGCAGCGAATGGCTGAAACATATCCTCCAGGTCCAGAACCAATTACAGCAACATCAAACGATTTCATAATTATATATTTTAAGTAGCAACAAAAATACAAACTTCCAATCAATAGAAGTGAAGAAAATTCTAAATATTTAAGGCAGTTGTATGCTTCACTTGATTGATCATGAACATACTATGTGTACTCCCAATATGATTTAAATTTGTGAGTTTTTCAATCATAAATTTTCGATAAGATTCCATATCTTTTACATGAACCTTGAGCAAGTAATCATAATCACCACTGAGGTGATAACATTCCAAAACCTCATCTATGGTAATCACTTCACGTTCAAATTGCTTTACGTTATCTTGGGTGTGCTGTACAAGTTTCACATGACAGAATGCCACAAAAGATTTATCTACTTTTTCTTTAGAGACTAAAGCAACATATCCTTGAATAAAGCCCGTTTTTTCAAGTTTTTTGATGCGTTCGTATACAGCGGTTACAGAAAGGGCTAAATTTGTAGAAAGCGCTTTATTTGTTAATTTAGCGTCCTTTTGTAAGAGGCGCAAAATTTTCAAGTCTATTTCGTCGAGTTTCATATTGAAAAAAAAACATAATTTGGTTTAATTTTGTCAAAAATATAAATTTTTTGTCTAAAAAAAATTATTTTTTTAGATTTTTTTTCTAT
>JAQCJC010000119.1 GCA_027593245.1 Bacteroidota bacterium
TCGGGTATAGTTGCCCATGCTGTTAAATAAAACACACATCATGATATCGTTCGGTCTTGGTAAACTAAAGCGCTGCTTGAGAGAGATTTATTTGAACTGCCCATGTTCTTCATATTTTTGATTCCACTAGAGGTTTTATGACTGTCCCCAAAGTTGCCGTACTACTTCCGACATTTAATTCTGCTAAATTCATATTGGCTCAATTGGGGTCTATTGTTGGTCAAGAAAATGTTGATGTTGATGTTTATATTTATGATGACGGGTCATACGACGAGACTTTGAACTTAGTGAAAAGCACTTTTTGCGGCTCAAATATTTTTTTTGTTAATGAAGGGGGGCCATTCGGTAGTGCATCTTTGAGCTTTTTGCACCTGATTCGGACGGTTGATTTAAAGCGCTATGACTACATTAGTCTCGCTGATCATGACGATATTTGGTCCTGTTTTAAAATTTCGAGTGCCATAAATGAGATTATAAAAACGGATAGTGATGCCTTTTCTTCTTCAGTTCTTTCAATGAATATCGATGAAAATGGATATACACATCCTTATTTAGTCGCGAAACATGCCTCACAACGCAAGTATGACTATCTTTTTGAAGGGCCAGGACCCGGGTGCACGTTTGTACTAACTAAAAAGTTTATGATGTGTTTTAAAACGTTTTTAGAGGCTACTCCCGAACCCCTTGATCATCTCAGGTGGCACGATTGGTTTATATATTATTTTGCAAGAATGAATAATTTTACATGGGTTATTTCTAGGCATCCGAATATGCTCTATTTCCAATGGGGATCTAATGATACTGGAGTTAATAAAGGTATGAGTGCTTTCATTAAGCGTTTTTCTTGGGTCTTTTCTGGTTGGTATTTCGAACAATCTAGGTTTATGTATAATACGATTCTAAAGAGCTCAGATTGTGCCGAAGATCCGGTTGACTTTGCATCGTATAAGTTTTGGATATTGAATGGACTTAGTTTAAGGCGCTCTAGTATAGAATCAGCACTTTTTTGTCTTGTAGCCATTGTGAATGTTTTTAAATCGAAGCTTCGGTAAGTTTATTTAACGGATAAGCAAATGAGTACATTGCTACGCAAGAAATTATTGGTTACTGGTGGTGCGGGGTTTATTGGGTCCGCGGTTGTTCGCTATTTGATCAACGAAAACCACTCTGTAGTCAATGTGGATAAGCTCACATACGCAGGAAATTTGGATTCGTTGCAAACAGTGCATAACAGTCCGCATTATGTTCATAAAAAAGTGGACATTTGTGATCCCATAGCAATCGCACGTGTGTTTGAAGAATACCAACCTGATTGTGTTATGCACTTGGCTGCTGAGTCCCATGTCGATCGATCAATCATTGGACCTTCCGACTTCATTCAGACCAATATTGTTGGCACTTATGTGATTCTTGAGGCCGCTCGAAAGTACTGGACATCTCTTGAGGGGGTAAAGCATGATCAGTTTCGATTCCATCATATTTCGACCGACGAGGTTTATGGTGATTTAGACGGAACAGAGGATCTTTTTACGGAAATGACACCCTATTCGCCAAGCTCGCCCTATTCCGCATCTAAAGCAAGTTCAGATCACCTAGTTCGTGCCTGGGGTCGTACTTATGGGCTGCCCGGTATTATTTCGAATTGCTCAAACAATTACGGTCCGCACCATTTCCCAGAAAAACTTATACCCCATATTATCCTTAACGCACTTCATGGTAAGCCTTTGCCGATTTATGGCAACGGTTCTCAAATTCGTGATTGGTTGTATGTGGAAGATCATGCGAAGGCACTATTTAGAGTTTTGATTGATGGTAAGGTTGGTGAAACCTACAATATTGGGGGTCATAATGAAAAAACCAATCTTGAGGTGGTTGAGACTATTTGTGAACTGCTTGAGGAGTTGGCGCCTGAGAAGCCATCAGGTGTAACAAACTATAGGGATTTAATTTCCTTTGTTAAAGATCGTCCTGGACATGATGTTCGCTACGCCATTGATGCCTCAAAAATACAGCGTGAACTTGGTTGGGTTCCACAGGAAACCTTTGAAACTGGTTTGCGTAAAACAGTTCAGTGGTATTTAGATAATACGGAATGGTGGGAGAGGGTACTTTCGGGCGCTTATTGTTTGGAAAAAATAAATGAGTTTTAATTACAAAGGAATTGTATTGGCTGGGGGGGCTGGGTCTAGGCTACAACCGATTTCTAAAGGCGTGTCTAAGCAGCTACTGCCTATTTATGATAAACCAATGATTTATTATCCCATCTCTGTACTAATGCTTGCTGGTATACAAGAGATATTACTCATTTCAACGCCTGACGATATTGATGGTTATAAGCGCCTGTTAGGTGATGGCTCAGATTTTGGTCTTAATATTGATTATGCTATTCAGCAAAGTCCCGATGGGCTCGCTCAGGCGTTTATTATTGCTGAGGATTTTATAGGCGATAGTAATGTGGCCTTGATACTCGGTGATAATATATTTTATGGGCAGCATTTTTCAGATAAGTTAAAGAACGCTACATCTAAACAGCACGGCGCAACTATATTTGGTTATCACGTAAAAGATCCAGAGCGGTTTGGAGTAGTTGAATTTGATGACGGGGGTAATGTCCTCTCTTTAGAAGAAAAGCCTGTAACTCCAAAGTCGAATTATGCAGTTACAGGTCTTTATTTTTATGACAAAAACGTTGTTGATATAGCTAAAGCGATTACACCTTCCGCACGTGGCGAACTTGAAATTACAGATATAAATGATGCTTACAGAGTCAGAGGCGATCTCAAGGTTGAGTTACTCGGACGTGGTTTCGCTTGGTTGGATACGGGCACTCACGACTCGCTAATGGAAGCTGGTCAATTTGTACAAACTATTGAACAGAGGCAAGGATTAAAGGTAGCGTGTTTAGAGGAAATCGCCTTCCATAAGGGGTGGTTATCTAAAAGCTTGCTGTTAAGGCAAGCAGATGCGCTCAAAAAGACGAGCTATGGAGAGTATTTAACCAAAGTTGCAGGCGGGTATAAATGAACATTGTTGAGACCGGCTTGCAGGGATGTGTGATCATTGAACCAAAGGTATTTGGAGATGACCGCGGGTTTTTCTTAGAGACATTTCATACTTCCAGGTATGTCGATTTGGCGAAAATTTCTTTGCCTTTTGTTCAGGATAATCATTCGCGATCCTCACTAGGAGTGTTACGTGGGCTGCACTTTCAAAGAAAAAAACCGCAGGGTAAGCTAGTTAGAGTTGTCACAGGTAAGGTGTTTGATGTTGCTGTTGATATACGAAGTGGCTCAGATACTTTTGGGAAATGGGAAGGGGTCATACTTTCGGAACAAAATAAGAAGCAATTATGGGTGCCACCAGGATTTGCGCATGGCTTTGTCGTACTTTCAGAAACTGCAGATTTTGAATATAAGTGCACGGACTACTATGATCCTTCCGACGAGGGTAGTATCTTATGGAACGATCCTGATTTAGATATTTCATGGCCAATAGAGAATCCTATTTTGTCTAATAAAAATGCAAAAGCTGACAGACTGGC
>JAQCJC010000029.1 GCA_027593245.1 Bacteroidota bacterium
GAGTTTGGGTCTGGAAGAAGTACTATTTGGTTTGCTAGTAAGTGTAAGTTTTTAACTAGTGTTGAAGATCATAAAGGGTGGTACGATAAGGTTAAGGAGATATTAGATACCCGAGACATTAATAATGTTGAATATTTATACGAGGAAAGTTTGGTTGAGCCTGTTACTGAGTCACCATATTACAAAGTTATAAATACCATTAAAGACAATACCTTGGATTTTGTAATTATAGATGGTAAACATAGGGGGTATTTGTCTTTGGCGGCAATTCATAAATTAAAAGCAGGAGGATTACTGATTGTGGATGATATAGAAAGGTGTGTTCCATATAAAACATTTGCCCCTCACTCTATTTATGGTCAACCAGAAAAATTTTTAAAAGAATGGATTCAATTTATTCATGAAATTGAACCATGGAGAAAAATAATGACATCTAATGGCGTATCAGATACAATTATATACATTAAAAAGTAAATTTATGAAGTAGAATCGTATCGTTTTTGGTGTAAGACACAAGTGATAAAATATCTATTTGTGTCAAATCATATCTGTAAAAAAAATATAAATTAATCTTTAAACCAGCAACCATAGTTGTAGAATTAATACAATAAACTGATAAAATTATTTTTAAAAAAGAAGTAATACAGAATTTTTTTAAAGACAATAAAATAATAGTTTCAAACTATTTTTCTTTGCTTGTCCTTCAATCAACAAATTATATTTTGCCTCTATTATTACTACCATATTTAGTTAGGGTTTTAGGTACAGAAAAATTTGGAATTGTGATGCTTGCTCAATCATTATGTTTGTTTCTAACAGTTGTAGTAGACTTTGGATTTAGTTTAAGCGGGACTAGAGAGATATCACTATGTAGAAATAATAAAACAAAAATGTCTCAAATCTTCATTGCTATTATGTTTATTAAATCAGCACTAATAGTAGTCGCATTTTTCCTATTATTTGCGGTGGTGATGGCTTTTGATAGATTTTCAGTTGATTATGAAGTTTACTTTTTAAGCTTTGGAATTGTTATAGGCCAAGCTATTTTTCCTGTTTGGTTTTTTCAAGGAATTGAAAAGATGAAATTTATAACCATAGTTAATTTGCTTGCAAAAGTTATTTTTACAATTTTGGTCATTATTTTTGTTAAATCATCTGTAGATTATAAACAAGTACCTATATATAACTCTTTGGGCTTTATTATTTCTGGATTATTGGGCTTTATTGTTAGTGTGAGGTATATTTCGTTTACAACCCCCTCTTTTAAATTGACGTATCAATTATTGAAAGATACTTCACCTCTGTTTGTGGCTAATTTTGCATCAATGTTATATACTTCTAGCAACGTTTTGATTCTTGGTTTTTTTTCTAATAACGCTTTAGTTGGTATATATTCTAGTATGGAGAAATTAATAATTGCAATTAAAAACAGTTACACGCCCCTATACCAAGCATTGTTCCCATGGTTATCGCAACAATCAGATCAAAAAAAGATCGAAGGCATAAAAAAAATCAGACCATTTGTGCTAGGGCTAGGGATGTTAATAACTTTAATAATTCTTTTATTTGCAAAACAGATATTAGAAATTATTTATCACGATATATTAATTACAGAATATAGTTTAGTATTAAAAATACTAAGTTTTGTAGCTATTTTTTCAGGACTAAATATGCTATATGTTGGGCTGTATTTTCCAGCAACAAAGAATTATAAACTTAAAATGAGGATTCAGGCCTATGGAGGAATTTTAAACATAATATTAGCTCTTATTTTTGTAAATCTATTTGACATATACGGAGTTTCTATATCTGTATTATTAACAGAACTTTTTTTATTAATATTAGGATTTTATTATTTTAACAAACTCATCAAAAATTGAAGGAATTAATAATAATACAAACAGCCACACCAGATTATAGAAATAAATTCTTTCAATTTCTAAAACAGAAATTACGAAATCAATTTTCAATATACAGTGGTGACTATTATTTTGAACCTTCTGTAAAAACAGATTCAACGATTTTTTTTGTGAAAACCCTGAAAAACTATTTTATTTTTAAAAATAGATTTTTATTTCAATCAGGGCCATTTTGGAAAATAATTATAAAAAAAAACATTATGGTTCTTGAGATGAACCCTTGGATTCTTTCCAATTGGGTTATTTTGCTTGTGCGGCGAATGTTTTTCAGGGAAACAGTGCTTTGGGGGCACGCATGGCCACGAAAAGGAGCTAAAAGCAAAAGCGACATATTAAGAAATCTGATGCGATTATTAGCAAATAAAATAATAGTTTACACACGATCTCAAAAACAAGAACTAGACCTAAGAATGCCAACCCAAAAAATTTTTTCGGCTCCAAATGCCCTTTATAAAAAAAACGAAATGTCTACAAACAATAATTTTAAAACCATCAAAAATATTATTTATGTTGGGAGGTTGACAAAGAAAAAGAAGCCATTATTTATGGTTAAAGCATTCGAAATAGCACTTAAAAAATTATCAAAAAATGTAAATTTATTAATTATTGGAGATGGAGAAGAAAAACAAAATATTATTAAATATGTAAATAATAATAAAATAGACTCTAGAGTTTCCATTTTAGGACACATTGGGAGCTACAATAAGCTCAGAGAACTTTATCATTCCTCTTTAGTTAGCCTATCCCCCGGTTACGTTGGCTTATCAGCAACTCAAAGTTTAGGCTTTGGAGTTCCCATGCTTGTTTCTAGAAATGAAAATCATTCTCCAGAAATTGAATCTATCAAGGAGGGGTTCAATGCACTATTTTTCGAAACAAACAATGAAGATCATTTATCGGATAAATTGTTAGAGATTTTTAAAAACCAAGATTATTGGATTAAACAGCGTGAATTAATATGTGAAGAATGTAAGAACAAATACTCAATAGAATCAATGGCTGAACCCTTTATTAATCTATTAAAATATGAAGCTTAAATTAAAAACTTTCATCAGCTTTTTATATTTGCTAATTGGCATACCTTTGTTTTTATTTTTTAAGGATAATGTTTTTGTATGGGGCTCCTTTTTTGTGAATTATTTAATACTAACTTTCATCACCTATTATCACCTTAATATAGAAAAAACGTTCTCTCCTTTTTTATCATCCTACATTATATTCAATTTTTTATTTTTTATTTTTTCTCCAATTATACAAATTAAAAGTATTAAAAATAATAACATGGAATTTGTTACAAATTTTCCATATGATGTTTCAGATATTGTTTTTGCTAATGCTTTAATAATTTTTTTTAATGTTGTCTTTTTTACAAGTTATCTGTATTTCAAAAAAAGTAATCAAAGGGCGTTAACTTACGAAAAAGAATATAATCCACGCTATGTTCCAATATGGGTGTTAGTGCTTTTATTAATCTCAATATCAGTAGTGGCTGTTAACTATACTTTTATTATAGATGAAATAAACAAACCTGTATTTGCTCTAAAAAACCAGTCTGTTTTTAGTTTTCTTATAAAGAAAAAAGTTTTGTTTTTAGTCCCATTTGGTGGGATTGTCGTAGCATATAGATATTTAAAGACAAAAGTTTTAATTTCGACTAATTCATTCATGATTTTTCTTTTTCTTTTTTTCTTAGTTGCAATCCTTTTGATTTTAAAAAACCCGCTCATAGAAAAAAGAAATGCTTTAGGGCCCATATACATATGTTTAATATACATCTTCACACCAAAGTTAATAAGGTCTAACACGAAACTATTTACATTTCTATTTTTGTCAATGATTTTGTTTTTCCCTATAATTTCTGCCTTAACACACATTGATAACACGTTTCAGGAAATATTAGAAACACCTAAGCTAGTTCTTGATAAATTTAATGAGCAAGGGTTTTTAGATACCTTCAATACATTACACTATGATGCCTTTGCAAATATTATGGCCACTGTAGATTATGTTAGCAAAAATGACTTTTCTTTTGGATACCAACTTTTAAGTGCATTTCTTTTTTTTATTCCCAGAAGCATTTGGCCTTCAAAACCCATATCTACAGGAGAATTGGTGGGGAATTATTTGATGGACGATTATGGATTTAATTTTAATAATTTATCTAACCCGATGGTGTCAGAGGGATATATTAATTTTGGGCTATTTGGAGTATTTCTAATGGCAATTTTTCTTGCATTTGTTATTGCACGGCAATTAAGATGGCTTTATTCAAGCGATACTTTAAAAAGTATAATATCATTTTATTTTGCTATTCACATGATTTTTTTATTGAGAGGGGATTTTACAAACGGTTTTGTGTATTATGTTGCAACATTTTTTGGAGTATATATCATTCCAAAAGGAGTGTTGTTAATTATTAAAACAGCCTTAAAAACAGCAAGATGATAACAAAAAACGCTGCTCGAAAGTTTTTTTTATTTAGCTTAATCTTAATGTTTTTGCTCCCTATATTTCCTACAGGGATAAAGCCCATTGTCATCGCGGTTTTCTTTTTTTCTGGAATACTAGGTTGTTATCAAAATCAATTTAAATTTGACATTTACGGGTTTATAATTAATAGCTCAGTATATATAGTTATGGTTATAAGTCTAATATACAGCAATAACTTAGCGTATGGATTAAAAGCATTAGAAACGATGTCATCACTCTTAGTTTTTCCTTTTATTTTCTCAATGCTACCAACCAACTATATTTCGGAGATGGCAAGTAAAAAAAGAAACTTAATGTTCATTTATGTAATATCAATTACTGTACTCAATATAATATTTTTCTTATATCATTTTGGCCACTATAAGTCAACAATAATTACACACTATATTACTGTAACTAGAACTGCTCAAGGGGTGTATAATATTCATCCTATTTATATGTCAATGCATATTGGGGTTGCTATTATTTTTTCTTTCTTTCTATTTAAAAAAGCTTCAAAAAAAAAGGAAAAATATATACTAATATTGATGAATATAATTTTGATTACCTTTCTGCTTATCATTCTCAAAAAAGGATCGATAATAGGGCTAGCAATTGCATTTACTTTTTTCGTTTTTCTTCAAAAAAACACCAAGCTTTTGGCTGCTTATTTAGTTATTATTGCAGTTTCAACTTCTGCAGTCATAACCTCTCCAATATTAAATAAAAAGTTTTCGGAGATTTTGTCTATTGAGACTTTAGATACTGGGGATGAAACCTCATCAAATATTCGTTATACAATATTTAAGAACCATGCCTTAAATTTAATTAAGGACTCTCCAGTTATTGGATATGGAATTGGAGATTACAAAGACGAGCTCTTAAAGTCATATAAAAAAAGCTCTCCTTTTTTATTTAGTAACAAGTATAATACTCACAATCAATATTTAAGTTTTTTAATTTCTGTGGGATTTATAGGATTTTCACTTTTTATAGTTTTTGTTTTGCACAATATTTTCAAAGCATTTAAACTCAAGAATCAAGAATTATTATTAATATTGGTTTTCTATTGTTTTGTTATGACAACAGAGAATATTTTAGAAAGAGAAGATGGGGTCATATTTTTTTCATTTTTCACATGCTTTTTTAGATTGGTAAAAGACAAAAAAATATAATGAAAAAAGTATTATTAATCGGCCCTTTCCCAAAACCAATAACAGGAGTGTCTTTAGCAAATCAGGTTGTTGTTGAAAATCTAAATAAAAAGAAGGGCTATAAAGTAAATTTTGTTAATACGGCTTTTAAAAAATTTGATGAGAAGTTAGGAGGGCTATCTCTATCTAAAGTACTATTTTATCTGAAGCTAAACCTACATTGCTATAAAATTTTAAATTCAGATGTAGTTTACATAACACCAGGCCAAACCTTTTTTGGGCTGCTTAAGTACCTGGTGTTTATTGTTATTACAAAAATTTTAGGTAAAGAATTGATTATTCATATACATGGTAATTATTTAGGGACAGAGTATAGTTTACTCAGAGGAATAAAAAAGAAGATATTTAAATGTATATTAAGTCAAACCTCAAAGGGAATCGTATTGTCCGCATCATTATCGGGAAATATGTCTCCATTTGTACACAAGAACAAGGTTTTTATACTTTACAACTTTGTTCAAAACTTTTTGTTTACTGATAAGAAAACCATTGACAGCAAATTAACACAGTTAAAGCCAAAAATTATTTTTTTGAGTAATTTAATGGAAGAAAAGGGGATTTTTGATTTATTAGAAGCACTAAGAATTTTGGAAAAGAAGGGGTTTGAATATGAAGCAAAAATAGCAGGCAATTTAGATACTACACATGAAGAAAAATTACAAACCTATATTAAAACATTAAAAAATACAAAATATGTTGGTGTAGTTTCGGGTAAAAATAAGAAGGATTTATTACTTTGGGCTAATATTTTTATCTTACCTACATATTACAAAATGGAGGGTCAACCCATTTCCATTTTGGAGGCCATGGCAACGGGTAATATGATAATAACCACAAAACATGCAGGTATACCAGATATATTTAAAAATGAAATAAACGGATATTACGTAGAGAAAAAGAACTCAAATAGCATTGTTGAAATAATCCAATCACTTGACATTCAATCTGACAGATTTCAAAAGATTTTAAGACATAATTATGTTATTGCAAAAAAGAATTATCGCCCAGAAAATTTCATTAACAATTTAATTAATATTTTTGAAACCTAAATAGAGAAAAAATCCAAAATTTAGATACATACAAAACTCCAAAAAACTTTAGAGGTCGCTCTGCACTTGTAGTACAACTTTGGTGGTTGGTCTACGCCATTTTGTTTCGGACTTCACCCCAGGTTTTATATGGTTGGAGACGATTTCTCCTGCGCTGTTTTGGTGCTAAAATTGGGAAAAAGGTAATTATCAGACCTACAGCAAGAATAACCTATCCTTGGAAGGTTTCAATCGGTGATTATAGTTGGATAGGCGATGAGGTTGTTTTGTATTCCTTGGGGGATATCAAAATTGGTAGAAGCTCCGTTATATCTCAGCGCAGTTACTTATGTACTGGAACCCACGATTATAATTCTCAAAATTTCAGAATATATGCCGAGAATATAGATATAGGCTCAAAATGCTGGTTAGCAACCGATGTATATGTAGCCCCTGGGGTAACCATAGAAGATGGGGTTGTTGTTGGCGCAAGAAGTTCTGTTTTTTCAGATCTTGACAAATATAAAGTATATATAGGTTCGCCAGCAAAGAGAATTAAAAACAGGAAGCTTGAGTAAAAAAATCACAATCATTGGAATCAACTATTTTCCAGAAGATAGTGCTATAGGGCTGTATACTACTCAAAAGGCTGAAAACTTTGTTAGGAAAGGATATCAAGTAACAGTCATTACAGGATTCCCATATTATCCGCAATGGGAAATTCAAGAAAAATATAAATCAAAACCCTATTTTACAAGAGAGACTATAAATGGTGTAAATGTTTTGAGATGCAGGCAATATGTTCCAGTTAATCCAACCTTTTTTAAGCGTATCTTACACCTCATTACTTTTACTTTAGGGAGTTTTGCCAATCTTTTTAGAGTTTCAAACCCAGATTTAGTGATTTCAATTGTTCCCTTTACATCATCTATTTTATTAGGTTGGTTTTTAAAACTTAGATACAAGTCTAAACTATGGGTACATGTTCAAGATTTCGAGTTTGATGCTGCATTACAAACGGGAGTTAGTAATAAAGGAAAAGGTATTTACTCATTTTTGTTTAAGCTAGAAAAATGGTTGCTTTCCAAAGCAAATGTATCTAGCACAATAAGTGATAGTATGTTAACTAGATTGGGAACTAAAACCAAGTCTGAAAAATTCTTTTTACCCAATTGGATTGATGAAAATAATATTAATCCAGAAACAGCGATTCAACATAAATATTTTACATCGAACAAGAAGCATATTTTATATTCCGGCAACATAGGAGATAAACAAGATTGGAATACTTTTATACAGTTTTGTAAAGATTTAGATGATAGTAAATATGAAGTAATTATTGTTGGAGATGGTGCAAAAAAAGCATGGTTAGTAGAGCAAATAAAAAAAATTAATATAGTATCATTTTATCCTCCAGTAGAATATGAAGAATTATCAAGCTTATTATGCAGTGCCGATCTTCATGTACTATTCCAAAAATCAAATGTAATTGATACGGTCATGCCCTCTAAAATTTTAGGCATGATGGCTAGTGGTAAACCATCTTTGGTTTTAGGCAGTGAGCATTCTGAAGTAAGAACAATTTTTAGAAATTCTAATGCAGGATTGTTTTTTAATAATTACTCCAAAAGTTTAATTAGCAAATTAGATAGATTAATGAATGATCCTTTAGAATGTAAAAAAATGGGAGAAGATGCAAGAAATTTTGTAATTTCTAAATTTTCAAAAGAATATGTTCTAACTATATTGATACAAAAAGTTGAAACCTTGTTGCAGACAAATTAATTTCTCACCCTTTAGTCTAACCAAACCAAACAATCTAATTATATTTGGCATGACAAATAAATTGTTATGTCTAAAACCGTTCTCATCACTGGCGCCGCAGGCTTTTTAGGATCACACCTCTGTGATCGTTTTATTTCTGATGGCTTTCAAGTGATTGGCATGGACAATTACATTACTGGTGATCAAGACAATATTGAGCACCTTTTTAATTACCCTAATTTTGAGTTTATAGAACATGATGTTACGAGTCACATTGACATTGTGCAACCCATAGATTATATCTTACATTTTGCTTCTCCTGCCAGCCCTATTGATTATCTTAAAATCCCTATTCAAACCCTGAAAGTAGGCTCGCTGGGCACTCACAACTTATTAGGTTTAGCAAAAGCAAAAAAGTCCCGCATTCTTATCGCCTCCACCTCTGAGGTTTATGGCGATCCGCTTGTACATCCACAGTCAGAAGATTATTTTGGCAACGTCAGTGCTATTGGCCCTCGTGGGGTTTATGATGAAGCCAAGCGCTTTCAAGAAGCCATTACCATTGCCTATCATCGTTTTCATGGCTTGGACACCCGCATCGCGCGCATTTTTAACACTTATGGCCCTCGTATGCGCCTCAACGATGGCCGAGTAATTCCCGCATTTATGGGACAATCGCTTAGAGGGGAGGACCTTACTGTATTTGGAGATGGAAGCCAAACCCGTTCATTCTGTTATGTTGATGATTTAATTGAAGGCCTTTATCGACTGCTTTTTAGCGACTATACATTGCCTGTTAATCTTGGAAATCCAGACGAAATTACCATTATAGAATTTGCAGAAGAAATATTGGCACTCACTAACACCAATCAAAAAATAAAATATAAACCCCTGCCTAAAGATGACCCATTAAAACGCCAACCTGATATTAGTTTAGCAAAAAAAATATTAAATTGGGCACCTAAAGTCGATCGAAGAGAGGGTATGAAAAAGACATTGGAGTATTTTAGAACATTACCTGAATCAAAACTTTTTAAAGTCGATCATAAAGACTTTTCTAAACACATCAAACGCTAGTGAGCAGCTTCAGACAAGGACGTTATTCGTGGCTGATAAAGCCTATTTTTCACACGATTGATCTAACAGTAATCAATGTGGTATCGACATTGTGTCTCTTTTCTCAAGCATTTTCTTTAAGATTTTCCGTGATTATTTCTTTGGGCTGGGTTGTTACAGCCCTTATTTCAAAATTTTATGAAGTTCACCGTTATTCAAGTGCTGTTCGTGTCTATAACCTTTTAGTACGTCAAGCGTTGTTTTTTTCATTGTTGGTGTTTGCATATGAAGGAGTTTTTCCACAATCCAAAGCCGATACATCTCAGACCTTAAGATATATTATTTTCTGTTTTCTTTTTATATCATTGTTTAAGTATCTGTTATTTTTTCTTTTAAAGAATTATAGAGCTTATCTAAAAGGGAATATACGAAGAACAATTATTCTTGGAGACAGCAAAGAAGCAAAGGATCTTGAGTTGTTTTTCAAAAACAATCCTGAGTCAGGCTTTATCAACACAAAAACCCTGTCCTTTAAAAACAGAGAGAAGATTGACTTAAACACACTTTTTAGTTATATCAAAGCTGAAAGTGTTGATGAAATTTACTGCTCACTTTCTGAAATAGATCCTGTTGATGTGAAAGCGATTACAAAATTTGCGGACAATAACTTGAAAGTTGTTAAATTCGTCCCAGAGCAAAATACTGTCCTTAATCAAGATCTAAAGCGCGATTTTTACGGGATGGTTCCTGTCTTAGAATTCAGAACCATTCCTTTAGACGATTCTTTCAACTTAGCCCTGAAGCGCCTGTTTGATATTGGTTTTTCTTTGCTGGTTATCGTTCTAATCCTGTCTTGGCTAACTCCTTTATTGGCACTATTTATAAAGATCGAATCTAAGGGGCCAGTGTTCTTTTCTCAGCTTCGAAATGGCTATAATTACAAGTCATTTACTTGTTTTAAGTTCAGATCAATGGTTATAAACGACAAAGCAAATATTATTCAAGTATCAAAAGCGGACCAAAGGATTACTAAAGTGGGTAAAATTATGCGTCAAACAAGTATGGATGAACTCCCCCAATTTTTCAATGTGCTCATAGGCGATATGTCTGTTGTTGGGCCACGACCACATATGCTAAGCCATACAGAAATGTATGCTAATAAAGTTGATAAATTTATGGTACGTCATTTTGTAAAACCGGGGATTACAGGCCTGGCACAAGTGAGTGGATATAGAGGCGAAGTGGAGACGGAAAAAGACATTATTGGTCGGGTGAGATACGATATTTTTTACATAGAAAATTGGTCTATATTTTTGGACCTAAAAATTATTATTCAAACTATTATTAAAGCCATTAGAGGCGACGAAAAAGCATATTAACCAATGAACGTTTTAGTACTAGGATCAGGAGGAAGAGAGCATACCTTTGCTTGGAAAATTGCAAAGAGCCCATTGTGTGCCGATTTGTATGTAGCGCCAGGCAATTCTGGAACTGCATCAATTGCAACAAATTTAGAAATATCTGTTAACGATTTTGAAGGGGTCAAATCAGCTGTTTTAAAACACAACATAGAAATGCTTATTGTTGGCCCAGAAGACCCCTTAGTCAATGGGGTTCACGATTTCTTTTTAAATGATGATGCTTTGAAACATGTTGCTGTGATTGGTCCTCAAAAAGCAGCCGCTACATTAGAAGGGAGTAAAGAATTTGCAAAAGAATTTTTATTTCGCCACAACATTCCCACAGCTGCTTATGAAAGTTTTACAGCCAATAATCTTGACAAAGGATTTTCTTTTTTAGAAACACTTTCTCCGCCCTATGTTTTAAAAGCCGATGGCCTTGCTGCCGGCAAAGGTGTTCTTATTATTGACGATCTTGAGGAAGCAAAATTAGAATTAAAAAACATGTTGGTCGATTCGAAGTTTGGCAACGCAAGCAGCAAAGTCGTTATCGAAGAATTTTTGGACGGCATAGAACTGAGTTGTTTTGTGCTTACGGATGGAATACATTATAAGATATTGCCAACGGCAAAAGACTATAAACGCATCGGTGAAGGTGATACTGGCCTCAATACTGGAGGTATGGGCGCTATCTCTCCAGTTCCTTTTGCTGATGAGGCCCTTTTGAACAAAATTGAAGAACGCATCGTAAAGCCAACTATCGAAGGGCTTAAAAAGGACAAAACCCCTTATAAAGGATTTATTTTTATAGGATTAATTGTAGTTAATAACGAACCTTTAGTGATCGAATACAATGTACGAATGGGTGATCCAGAAACTGAAGCTGTTTTACCGCGCATTAATACAGATTTGATGGAGATCTTCATTGCAATTAAAAATCAGAATTTGAATACAATAAATTTAGAAGTCAATCCAAAAACAGCAACGACTGTTGTGCTTGTGTCTGGTGGCTATCCTGAAGCCTATGAAAAAGGAAAAACAATATCGGGATTTGAGAATGTACAAGAGGCGATAGTTTTTCATGCTGGAGCACAACACAGCAATGATGAAGTTGTGACCTCTGGAGGCCGGGTGATGGCCATTACAGCCCTTGGATCAGACCACAAAGAAGCACTCAATAAAGCCTACAATGAGATTTCAAAGATAAAATTTGAAGGCATGAATTTCAGAAAAGACCTTGGATTTGATCTATAAATAGGAGTGTGAAGAGATGCTTTTATCCTCTTCATTATTGTCATTGAATGACTTAAGTTGGAGCATCCAATACGTAAAACTCACCACGAGGATAGCTAAGAAAACCCATGAAATGAGATTCGCCATCCACCAATTTTCTAGCTCAACTTCCCTTAATACATTAAAAGGCACAAACAATACGGTTTCAAAAAATTCCTGAATTCCATTAAAAAAATCTTTCATCTTATGGTTTTAAAAGTTGTCTTCTTGCGGGTTAGCACAGAATAAGCTTATATTTACGTTGCAAATATAAGTAACACATCAGATGATTACAAGCTTTTTTAGAACATCTAAGCCCTTACACTATTTAATTTTTTTAGTGTTGTTTTTTGCGATTTTTGTCTTTCAGTCTTTTTACAACCATAACACCAATCAATCTCCCATAAGTTACCTAACTCTTTTTGGTGTTTTTTTGCTGTTTTTAGTGACCTTTTTTGTTTATGTCTTTGTCATCACAAAAAATGACTTAACCCAAAAAAACAGTTTTGCCGCACTTTATCTTTGCTTGTTTATTGGAATCCTACCGCAGTTTTTTTTAGCACCTATTGTAATGCTATCCAATCTTTTTGTTTTATTAGGCCTAAGACGAATATTCAGCTTAAAGAAAAATATAAATATTAAAAAAAAGCTATTTGATGCTGGCTTTTGGATTGCTTTAGCAACTATTTTCTATCCTTGGGCCATACTGTATTTTGTACCTTTATTTGTTGCAATATTAATGATCACTTCAGATTATTTTAAAAACACTTTTGCTGTTTTTTTCGGTGTTTTAAGCGTAAGCTTAACAGCGTTTTTTTATGTTTTTGTTTTAAATAAAGATTTTGATATTTGGCTCAAACAGATGCCACAAATCAACTTAGAGTTTTCAATTTATTATGATTTGATCACTTTTTTTCCTTTAGCAATATTGCTAATATCATCTTTATGGGGAATCTCTAGTTTGTTCAATAAAATGGTATTTAAAACATCAAAATCGCGTTTTGTATACTTTATCTTATTTTCTGCTCTTGTAATCGGCCTTATTATTCCAGTGGTTTCAGAAAACAAATCAATGGCCGATTTTATTTTTTTATTTTTTCCCTTGGCAATTGTTATGGCAAATAACACAGAACAGACCCATTCACAATGGTTACCAAGCGTTTTTATTTTACTTCTTTTTGGGACAGCTGTACTCAAAACAGTCCTCAATATTCACAACCTTCTTAATTTTTAAGTCAAGATTTACACTATATTTGCAGCATAATTATATACTATGTTTTCCAAGAAAGCCAATACAATTTTTCAAGATGTAATTACCACTTATAAAAAGGTGGATACTGTCGATCAGCCATTTCACAACAAGTATGATAAAGACCAGGACCTCATAGGCCATTTGTTGTATAGAAAGTGCTGGATCGACACGGTTCAATGGGCTTATGAGGATATTATTCGCGACCCCAATATTGAACCTGTTACAGCTTTAAAACTAAAGCGCATGATTGATGCTTCAAATCAAGACCGAACCGATACAGTGGAATTTATTGACAGTTATTTTTTAGAGTTATACAAAAAGGTTCAGCCGAAAAGCACGGCCAAGATCAACTCCGAAAGTCCAGCTTGGGCAATTGACCGCCTTTCTATTTTAGCGCTTAAAATTTACCACATGCATCTCGAAACGGTACGCGCAGATGCTACAGACGAACACAAAGCAGCCTGTCAGAAAAAGTTAGACACTTTATTAGAGCAGCGTCTGGATCTTTCTACTGCCATAGATGACCTTTTAGGGGCTATTGCCAATGGCGATAAATACATGAAGGTGTACAAGCAAATGAAAATGTACAATGATGACGAACTAAATCCTGTTTTAAGAGGAACAAAATAATTTATTCTTGCGCGAGGACCCACAACATATACTGGTCATTAGATTTTCATCTTTAGGGGATGTGGCGATGACAGTCCCTGTAATAAGTGCCCTTATTAAAAGCCACCCAAATGCAAAAATATCTGTACTCACGAAGACTCAATTTACACCTCTTTTTAAGCACCTTCCCACGGTTGAGGTTATTGGGGTTGACTTAAAAAAACAGTACAAAGGACTTCTTGGTCTGTTCCAGCTTTCTCAAAAAATAAAAGCCCTTAAGGTAAATGCAGTTGCTGATCTTCATTATGTATTGCGGACCAAGGTACTGCGCATTTTACTTCCCAGGCTCAATTGGGCCATTTTGGACAAAGGCCGCAAAGAGAAAAAACAATTAATTACAGGAAAAATATTTAAACCCTTAAAGCCTGTTGTCGAACGTTATGCTGATGTATTTCGCCACCTTGGGTTTGACCTCTCATTAAGCACACCAGATTTTCCAATAGCTCAGCCACTTTCCAAAGAAATTCAATCCCTATTAAAAGAATGCCCACAGCCTTACATTGGAATTGCACCCTTTGCAGCCTACCCTTCAAAGACTTATTCTTTGGATAAAATGAAAGCGGTTATAGATCATTTTTCTAAAACTGGCGCAACCCTTCTTTTGTTTGGAGGCGGACAAACAGAGGTGCAAAAGCTAAATGAGATTACAAACTTATTCCCAAATGTAATTACGGTGGCTGGTCGACTTTCCCTAGATGATGAGTTAAAATTAATTGGCCATTTAAAAGTAATGCTGGCTATGGATTCAGGCAACGCACATATGGCGGCTTTAATGGGTATACAGGTCCTGACTTTATGGGGTGTTACTCATCCATTTTCTGGGTTCAAGCCCTTTAATCAGCCTCTTAAAAATTGCTTGCTCGCAGACCGAAATAAATTTCCAAGAATACCAACTTCAGTTTACGGTAAGCACTACCCAATGGGTTATGAAAAAGCGATAGAGAGCATTTCTGAAAAAGAAATTATAGCGGCTATTGAAAAAATAGTCTAAACATCATCAAAATCGACATGTATAACAGCTGATGTTGGCACCGCTTGACAACTAAGGACAAGGCCTTCTGCGATTTCATCATCTGTAAGAACACTGTTTTGGCGCATTTCAGCAGTTCCTTTTGTGATCCGACAAATACAGCTACTACATACTCCTCCTTGACAAGAATAAGGGACATCAACTTCATGCTTCAGTGCGGCCTCAAGAATGGTTTGCTCTGAATTTACACTAATTTCTGTTGTTTCATCATCTACCAAAACAGTGGCTTTGGTGGGGCCACTAGATATTGCAACTTGGGCTTCAGCAACTGTTGTTGTAGCAGTAAAAAGTTCAAACAATATATCATCTTCAGACACATTGTTTTGCAAAAGAACCTCTTTAACGGTATGAATCATTTTCTCAGGACCGCACAAATAGAATGCCGATGTCTGATCAATATTAATTAAATTCTTTAAGCTGTAATTTGTATTTCCTTTATCAATTCTTCCAAAAAGCGCCTTTTCGTCTTGTGCTTGACTGTACACATACTGAAGCTCAAAACGAGTTGGGTATTGTGTTTTCAAATCGTGAAGGGTTTGAAAAAAAATCGTTTCTTCAGGTGTTTTGTTTCCGTAAACAAGAACGAACTTTTGGCCAGTGTTTGTGTTCAATACTGTTTTCAAAATACTCATAATTGGGGATATTCCGCTTCCTGCAGCAAAGGCGACAATAGTGTTTTGGAGATCAGAATCTGTTGTATATATGAAGCGGCCTTTTGGAGGTGCTACAGCGATAGACTCCCCTACTTTAAGATCTTGGTTAGCGAAAGAAGAAAATATTCCATTTTCGATTTCTTTGATGGTAACGGTCAAGTCATTACTTTTAGGACTTGAGCTAATGGAGTAGTCACGGCGTATCTCTTGACCATCAATTTTAGTTTTTAAGGTTAGGTACTGGCCTGCCTCAAATGCATATATGTTCTTCAGTGATTCCGGGACATCAAAACTAATGCTTACTGCTTTAGAAGTTTCTCGCTGAATTTTGCTTATAACAAGGGTGTTAAATGTTGCCATCTATTTGTATTTGGAACAAAAATACTAAAGTTTGAAGATGAACTTTAGTTAACATACCGCCAAAATTTTTGTTTTTTGTAAAAAAAGCAAGTTATCAAATTATACTAAATTCAGGCAAATAGTTAGATTTATTCAAAAAGATGAGTATTTTTACAGACCTTGTATACCATTTATAGATAGTTTTAAGTTATAAACATCAAAAACGTCCCAGAGTTGAGACAGACATTCAAATATATTCTAAGTTTTTTAGCAATTACATTTATTTTTTCTAGCTGCTCGCAAAAAAAAGATAAATTCCTCAACCGCAATTGGCACTCTCTAAACACAAAGTATAATATTCTATATAATGGAAATTTAGCACTAGATGCAGGGCTTAAGGATATTGAAGACTCATATCAAGACAATTACTGGGCGATTCTTCCTGTAGAGCGCTTGAGCTTTTCTGAAGATCTTTTTTCAGAATTCAACAATCAAAATGCGAATTTTGAACGCGCTGAGCAAAAGGCGATTAAAGCGGTTCAAAAACACGGAATGAACATCAAGGGGAAAGAAAAAAACCCTCAAATAGACGATGCATACCTCCTTCTAGGCAAGTCACGCTATTACAGTGGACGATTTATACCAGCGCTTGAAGCGTTCAATTATATTTTGTTTAAATACCCTGGTAGTAGTAATATTAACTCAGCTAAGATTTGGCGTGCAAAAACAAATTTACGTCTTGAAAATGAAGCTACAGCCTTAGAGAATTTAAAAGCATTAATTGAAAAAAAGCAATTATCAAATGAGGAGCAAGTAGATGCCCAAGCGACTTTGGCTCAACTCTATTTAAACACAAAAAGTGTGGACTCAGCTCTTTTACATCTTACAAACGCCTACACGCTTACAAAAAGCAAGCCTTTGAGAGGTCGACTCCATTTTATTGAAGGCCAAATTTTTAATGAACTTGGTAAAAAGGACCGTGCTGATCTTGCTTTTCAAAAAGTTATTGAGCTAAAGCGGAGCGTTCCTAAGGTGTATCGAGTAAATGCGTTTTTGGAACAAATTCACAATTTTGATTACTCCAATGGCGATCGTGAAAAACTAAGTATATTATTGTCTGATATGGAAGACAACAGAGAACATCGCCCATATTTGGACCGCATCCACCACACAATAGCAAAGCACCATTTGAAATGCGAAAACGACTCCCTTGCCATTGCTTATTTCAACAAATCTTTAAGAACAGATTCCAATGATACTTTCTTAACAGCATTGAACTACCACAATATTGCTGACCTCTATTTTGATGACTCAAAATATACAAGAGCAGGTACATATTACGACAGTACTCTTGTAAATTACAAGAAGAATTCAAAGCCTTACCGCGCAGTTAAAAAACGGTTAGACAATTTACAAGACGTCATTTATTACGAAGCTATTGCGCAGGCAAATGATAGTGTTTTAAATCTTGTTGCTATGTCAAAAAGCGAACAAGAAGACTATTTTGAGGGGCTCATCAAAGAATTAAAAGCTAAACAAGAACAAAAAAGTACTGCACAAAACAACTATATAAATCCCTCGACAAGCTTTGGATCTAAAAATGCATCAAGTAAAGGAAAATTTTATTTTTACGAAACGGCAACAGTAGCTTATGGTAAAAATGCATTTGCAAATGTTTGGGGGAAACGTCCGTTGGCGGATAATTGGCGATGGTCTAAAAAAACAATTTCTGGTGAGGAAACAAAATCAATGGCCTCTAGAGCAGATGGAGATACTAATAAAGATATTTTAACCGTCCGTTATTATTTAGATCAAATACCAGCAGATTCTGCTCAAATCGACAGTATTGCCAAAGAACGGAATTTTGCATATTACCAATTGGGATTGATTTATAAAAACAAATTTAAAGACTATCAGCGCTCTAAAGACAAATTGGAAGCCCTTCTTGCTCAAAACCCAGAAGACCGCTTGGTTTTACCTGCTAAATATAATCTTTATAAAGCATACACATTGCTTCCAAATTTAGGACTAGCCACGCAGATCAAGGATGAGATTATACGCGATTACCCCACCTCAAGGTATGCACAAATACTCAAAAATCCATCAGTGGTTTTAGCTGGCGATGAAAAAGGGCCAGAGGCTGTATATAAAGCTCTTTTTGAAAAGTTTGAGGCCAGTGCTTATCAAGAAGTGATTGACTCCTGTGACGATGAAATCATTCGATTTGAAGGGGATGAGATTGTTTCTAAATTCGAATTGTTGAAAACCAGCGCAAAGGGGCGTCTCTATGGGTTTGAGGAGTATAAACAAGGGCTCAATTATATTGCATTGAATTACCCTAACAGTCCCGAGGGAAAACAAGCCCAAGAGTTAATAGATAATGTGCTTTCAAGCTTAGAAAACGACGATTTTAAAAATTTATCGGAGGGTAAAAATTTTAAAACGGTTTACCAATTTAACGCTCAAGAGCAGGAGCTTATCAGTACATTTAAAAAGGAACTTGCCAAGTTGGTCGAGGACGAAGAGGTACTTAGTTTGAAGGTCTCTGAGGATGTGTTCAATAAAAATACTACATTTGTAGTTGTTCATGGCTTGAGAAGTATTCAAGGGGCAAGAGGATTTGCTGAGTTAATTGACATAGGGGAAAATGAAATTTTAGCACAGCCAAATTTTGCAATATCTTCCGAAAACTACAGGATACTTCAAATACACAAAACCCTTGATCGATATTTAGAAAAGCGAGAAAATTAAAATTATAGATTATGTTCACAGAAGCAAAAAAACCAAAATACCAACAAGGCGCACTCTCACAGCAAAACACCATTGCTCAAGGAACTGTTTTTGAAGGGGACTTGAAGAGTGAAGGCGATTTTAGAATAGAGGGTAAAATTCACGGTACATTGATAACTAAAGGGAAAGTCGTAATTGGGAATACGGGTAAAATTGAAGGCAGTCTATCGTGCAAAAATGCCGATGTTGAGGGCAGCTTTAAAGGAAAACTAACTGTTTTTGAAACATTAAGTTTGCGCGCTACTGCACGTGTAGAGGGCGAGGTTCAAACAGGAAAACTAGCTGTTGAGCCAGGGGCTTCTTTTAATGCCCATTGTCAAATGAAGGATTCTGTAAAAGAGCTCAAAGCAGAACCAAAACCAACCCTACAAACAAGTGCCAAACCAGGACAAACCGCTTAAACACCTTGCCGCACTTTCTGGTATTGGAATTCAGATGGGGGTGATTATATATGTTTTTATCCGCTTGGGGCAGTGGTTAGACGTCAGTATCAATACTTCCAAAAAAATCTTTGTAGCCATTGGCGCCCTGATTGGGGTTGCTGCGGGACTTTATGTAGCGCTGAGGCAACTAAAAAAAAGCCAAAATAAATGAACTCCGAATCAAGAGGATTTTCCACCAATGTGCTTATTTTTTTGAGTATTTCATTTATGGCTCATCTGATTTTAAATGCTGTTATTGGTGTTCCAATATTTCAGCATCAAATAATCTATTCGTACATAATAAATGCCGCCTTGGCTATAGGAATATTTTGGGGATTAACATCTTTAAAGACAAAATACAGTAACCAAATTGGGTTTCTGTTTTTGGCAAGCAGCTTTATTAAATTCTTTGTTTTTTTTATAGTATTCTATAGCCCCTACAAGGCAGATGGCAAAATTGTTTTCTTAGAATTTGCCTCCTTTTTTATTCCGTACACGATTTGCCTAATTTTAGAGACATATTTTCTTAGCAAACAACTCAATCAAATGTAGAAAAGACCCCCCCGGGGGGACTCATTTTTTTACTCAAAATAAAGTCATTAAAATTGTTTTTGTTTTTGATAGAAAACCATAACTTTGCAGCGATTTTATACAACTATAAAAATCTGCAATGCGAAGCAAGCTAACTTTGAAAGCGATTACACTGATTTTCTTTTTTGCGCCATTCATGGTAATGGCAGGAGAAGATGCCCCAAAGACTGATAAAAAAGCTGAGATTAAAGCCTATATTCAGCACCACCTTCAAGACTCTTACTATTTTAGTCTATTTTCATACACCACAGACGAGGGCGAACACAAATATATAGCTGCACCGTTACCCGTAATTTTATGGGACGAAGGGCTTAAAATATTTTCTTCATCCAAATTTCATCATGGTGAAACTCTTGCTGAAGTTGACGACAACTTTTATAAGTTATACCACAATAAAATTTATAAAACAGATGCTGAGGGAACCATCAATTATGATGATCACAAGCATCCTACAAATATTAAACCTCTAGATTTTTCAATCACAAAAAGCGTTGTCATGATTATGATTACAGCGCTTCTTATGTTTTTCCTATTCAAAGCTCTAGGGAAATCTTATGCGGAGAACAAGGGAATTGCTAAAGGAGCAGGACGCTTTTTTGAACCAATAGTCCTCTACATTAGAGACGACATTGCGATCCCCAATATCGGCGAAAAGAAACACATGCGCTATATGCCTTTTTTATTGACAGTATTCTTTTTCATTTGGTTCCTAAACATTTTTGGGCTCACACCTCTTGGGGTTAATGTTACCGGAAATATTGCTGTTACATTTGCTTTGGCGTTATTAACATTCCTGATTACAAATTTCACAGGGACAAAGGATTATTGGAAACATATATTTGATCCTCTTGGAGACTCCATGCCTTGGTATGGTAAGCTTCCATTATACATCATATTAATCCCAATTGAGGTTTTAGGGATTTTTATCAAACCTTTTTCGCTTTTAATTCGATTATACGCCAACATGCAAGCCGGGCATATCGTTTTAATGAGTTTGATTGGTTTAATGTTTTTATTTAAAAGTTGGTTGGGAAGCCCATTGTCCTTTGGATTGGCTTTTGCCATATCGCTTATTGAAATACTTGTAGCATTGTTGCAGGCTTATATTTTCACAATGCTATCAGCTTTATATTTTGGTTTTGCTTCAGAGGAGCACGAGCATCATGATGAAGCGCACGCTCATTAATTTGAGCAATTAATTTGAATGTTTAATTTTTAAATACATATATATGGAAATTCCAGTAATGGTAGGTGCAGGTTTAGTTGTAATCGGAGTAGGATTAGGTATTGGTAAAATCGGTGGTTCCGCAATGGAAGCTATCGCTCGCCAGCCAGAAGCTTACGGAAAGATTCAAACAGCTATGCTTATTGCAGCAGCCTTGATTGAAGGTATTGG
>JAQCJC010000030.1 GCA_027593245.1 Bacteroidota bacterium
TAGGCAATGCATGGAATACATAACCAAATGTTATAGAAATCCAAATGATGCCAAGCACACCCCATACCCAATGACGAAATAAGCGTTGTTTGGAAGTGTTCATTAGAACACTGACTCCGGAAACAATGAACAAGCCAGAGAATATAAACGTAGCAATTCCAAAACCCTTAAAAACTAAAAAATGACTTATCCAAGCCCCGATCTTGCTGAGCCAATTATTAGATTGTATATCTCTGCTTGTAAATCTATTTAAAATACTTTGATCACTTTCCCCGGTAAAGAAGTACGAAAGAATAGAAATGAATATAAGTAAACCAAAAATAACCAAAAAACTTCCAAGCACTAGCCTTTGTGGATTGGTGAGTGTGATTTTTGGAATGATTTTTTTCTTATCCTTGTTGGCCGATGTTCTGGTCATAATCTATTGTAGTTATAACAAAAATACAAATTATAATACTTTATTCTTGTAGGTAATGGAAATTTGTTTTAAACAAAAAAAGACCCAGTATTAACTAGGTCTTTTTTTAATAAAATTTATGTTTTATTTTCTTAACTTAAAAACGATCTGCATTCATCACTTTATTCCAAGCTGAAATAAAATCTTGAACAAATTTCTCATTATTATCGTCTTGAGCATAAACTTCAACAATTGCTCTAAGCTCAGAGTTTGACCCAAAAACTAAATCTGTTCGAGATGCTGTACGTACATTTGCGCCAGTTGTTCTATCCAATGCCGTGTAAGAGTTAAATCCGGATGGTTGCCACTTTACTTCCATCGACAAGAGCGTTTTAAACCATGTATTGTCAAGTTTCCCATCAGTCCAAATTCCATCTCCAGAAGTTGAAATACCCATAGCACGTAGTCCACCAACCAATACAGTCAACTCAACAGGGTTTAAACCAAGTAATTGTGCCTTATCAAGCATAATTTCCTCAGTGGAAACCGAAAACTCTTTTTCAGAATAATTTCTAAACCCACATGCTCTAGGTTTTAAGAGATTAAATGAAGCTACATCAGTATCTTCTTGAGTAGCATCCCCACGTCCAGTAGTAACAGCTACTGTTGTTCCACTAGCCATTTCAATACCTACTGCACCACCAATAACAATAACATCGGCAACGCTGGCAGTTGTTTCATTTGATATTTGTTCATAAACTTTTATTACACTTTCGAGTTGTGAAGGGTTGTTAACCTGCCAGTCTTTTTGAGGTTCCAGACGGATTCTTGCACCATTAGCACCCCCACGTTTATCAGATTCTCTAAATGTAGAAGCAGAGGCCCATGCAGTTTCAATCATTTGTTGTTGAGTCAATCCGCTATTAGTCAATGCATTGCGGACCGCCTTTACTTCTTTTTCTGAAAGAACTTTGCCAGCTACAACAGGGTCTTGCCAAATATAGTCAACATCTTTAAAATCTCCTGCAACATAGTTGCTTTTTGGCCCCATGTCTCTGTGAAGAAGTTTAAACCAAGCACGTGCAAAGGCCTCACCGAAGGCATCAGGGTTTGCTAAGAAACGCTCGCATATTTTGCGGTACTGCGGATCTACTTTCATAGACATATCTGCTGTAGTCATCATTGGTAGTACTTTTTCATCACTACCGTCAACTTGAGGTACCATATCCTCTTCAGCACAATTTATGGGATGCCATTGCCAAGCACCAGCAGGGCTTTTTTTACATTCCCATTCATATTTGAACAATAGTGTTAAATATCCCATATCCCATTGGATTGGATTTGAGGTCCAGGGCCCTTCAATTCCGCTGGTTATTGTATCTACACCCTTCCCAGATTTATGTGAACTTAACCACCCAAACCCTTGATTTTCAATAGCTTCACTTTCAGGTTCAGCACCTACTTGAGCTGCATCTCCAGCTCCGTGTGCCTTACCAAAAGTATGACCTCCTGCAGTTAGGGCAACTGTTTCTTCGTCATTCATTGCCATGCGCTTGAAGGTTTCACGAACATCCTGAGCCGATAAGGCTGGATCAGGATTTCCGTTTGGGCCTTCAGGGTTAACATAAATAAGCCCCATTTGTACTGCTGCAAGTGGGTTTTCTAAATCTTGACGAGTTTTACCATATCGATTATCTCCGAGCCATTCGTCTTCAGCGCCCCAATAAATGTCTTTTTCAGGATGCCAAATATCTTCTCGTCCTAGAACAGTGCCATGGTTAGGCCCCCCCATATCTTCAATGGCAACGTTCCCAGCAAGAACTAGCAAATCAGCCCAGCTTAGACGATTCCCATACTTTTCTTTTATTGGCCAAAGGAGTCTTCGGGCTTTGTCTAAATTTCCGTTGTCTGGCCAAGAATTCAAAGGCGCAAAGCGTTGTGCTCCAGTTCCAGCACCACCACGACCATCTCCAGTACGATAAGTACCAGCAGCATGCCAAGTCATACGAATAAAAAATGGACCATAATGTCCATAATCTGCTGGCCACCAGTCTTGACTATCTCTTAAAACTATTTTGATGTCGTTTTTCACAGCATCAATATCTAGGTTTTTGACTTCTTTTTTATAGTTAAATCCTACTAGGGGATTACTCTTAGTATCATGCTGACGTAATATATCTAAATTTAATTGGTTTGGCCACCAATCTTTGTTTTGCGTTCCGAGGTTCGGTTGTGTGGTTGAACCATGGAATGGGCATTTACTTTCGCTCATAGTGAATTGATTTTTTTTAATGAATATTAACCAAATTTAAGAATTAAAATAGTTTTTATATGAGTCATAATTATTGTTAATTCCTATTGATGAATAATTAATGATTATGAGTCTGATTTAATAGTTTTTATTTTGAAATTTACAGCAACTACAAACAAGGTCATGAATGGACTGATCCAATTGAAAAAAGCATAAACAAAATATTCTGCTACAGAAACACCCAATACACCACTTTGATAAGCGCCACAGGTATTCCAAGGTACAAGAACAGAAGTTACCGTTCCAGAATCTTCGAGGGTTCTACTTAAATTTTCAGGTGCTAAGCCTTTGTCTTTATACGCTTTTTTGAACATCTTTCCTGGAACTACAAGTGCTAGATATTGATCAGAAGCTGTGACATTAAGTGCCAAACAGCTAGCTACTGTACTTGCAAATAGTCCAAAAGTTGAAGTAGCCACGTTTAAAAGTGCTTTACTAATACGCGATAAAGCACCAATAGCATCCATTACACCACCAAATACCATGGCGCATATAATAAGCCAAATGGTACCCAACATACCACTCATACCACTCGAAGAGAATAAGTCATTTAGTTCAGTGCTTGAGGTTTCTACCGCAGTTTCAACTGTCATGGCTTGCATCACTGCTTTGTATGCCGATTTAAAATCCAAAGATTCAACGCCACTAATTTGAGCGAGAATATGCGGTTGTGCAATAATTGCTGCAATTGCAGCCAACAGCGTCCCCAGTAATAATGCTGCCAATGGCGGTGTTTTTTTTATGATCAAAACAATAACTATGATAGGAACAATAAAGAGAAGAGGCGAAATATAAAAAGCTTTTCCAATTGCCTCAAGCTTATCTGAAATGTCAGGAGTTCCTGAAACTTCTAAGTTTAAACCTATAATCAAAAAGAGTATTATAGTGATTATAAAAGTGGGTACAGTTGTAATCGTCATATATTTTATATGGCTAAATAGACCCCCACCTGCCATAGCAGGTGCAAGATTTGTTGTGTCGCTTAGTGGCGACATTTTATCGCCAAAGTAAGCGCCTGAAAGTACAGCTCCTGCAGTCATTCCTAAAGAAACGCCTAATGTTTCACCAATGCCAATCAGTGCAATACCGACTGTAGCCGATGTGGTCCAGCTGCTGCCTGTTGCAATTGAAATTAAAGCGCAAATAAGCACACAGGCAACTAAAAAGAAAGTAGGATTAAGAATTTGCAATCCATAGTATATCATTGTCGGGATAATTCCGCTTACAAGCCATGTTCCAGCAAGGGCACCAACCATTAATAATATGAGTAATGCAGCTGTTGCTGTTTTTAGGTTATTGGCTACTTCATCTATCATATGTCTGTAGGTAACTTTATTTAAAAAACCTACGACAGCCGCCACTACTGCACCCAATAAAAGTATAAACTGATTACTTCCACTTAGCGCGTCATCTCCGAAAACAAAAAATACATTATAAAACAACATCACGATTAGTGCTACCACTGGAATGAGTGCATTACCTATCGAAAGTTCTTTATGCGTTGTGGAATATTTGTTTTTTTGGTCTGTCAAGGGTTCATGTTGTTTCATTAAAGAAAAACAGTTAAAGTTATTCTGTAATATTACAATTTTTAGGAGTTTTGTGCAACCTGAAATAGGAGGTTACCTAAGTTTTGGAAATGCTGATGGATCAGATTCATGCATAATCGCATAAGCAGCTTCGAAAATATCTTCTTTTGAAGGTTTACTGAAATAGTCTCCATCCGATCCGTAAGCTGGTCGATGTGCTTGAGCTGTTAGCATCTGAGGTTTGCTGTCCAAGTTTTCGTAAGTGTTGTTTTGCTTTAAAATTTCAGTTAAAATATAAGCAGAAGCTCCACCGGGTACATCCTCGTCAACAATGAGCAAACGATTTGTTTTTTCTAAACTTTTAGAAATATCATTATTTGTATCAAAAGGGATAAGTGATTGCACATCGATAACTTCAGCATCAATACCTACTTCTGTGAGTTCTCGTGCAGCTTGTTCAACGATACGCAGCGTAGAACCATAAGAAACAATGGTCAAATCATTTCCGAGTTTCAAGTTTTCTACAACACCAATTTTTGTTTTAAATGCACCAAGGTTATTTGGTCTTTTTTCTTTTAGTCGGTAACCGTTTAGGCATTCCACTACCAGTGCTGGTTGATCGCTTTCAAAAAGCGTATTATAAAAACCAGCGGCTTTAGTCATATTTCTTGGTACAAGTACATACACTCCCCTTATCAAACCTAGAATACTTCCCATAGGAGATCCTGAGTGCCAGATCCCCTCTAAACGGTGTCCTCTTGTTCTTATGATCATTGGAGCCTTTTGTTTTCCAAGAGTCCTGTAATGTAGTGTAGCCAGATCATCACTAATAGTCTGTAATGCATAGAGGATGTAATCTAGATATTGAATTTCGGCAATTGGGCGAAGACCTCTTAAAGCCATTCCGATGCCTTGGCCTATAATAGTGGCTTCACGAATACCGACGTCTGCAATGCGTGTTGCTCCGTACTTATCTTGGAGCCCCTCTAAACCTTGATTGACATCACCAATGGCACCTGAATCTTGTCCAAATATAAGTGCTTCAGGATATTTTGAAAAAATTTGGTCAAAATTATCCCGTAATATCACGCGCCCATCAACAAAATTTGGTATTGGATCATAGGTAGGCGCAACAGCTTTAATATTTTCAGGTCTTTTTGGCGATTCGCTATAAAGCAAGCTGCTGTATTTGGTTTGTGTTTCTTTGGCATACTGATTTATCCAATTTACTAAGGCTCTTTTTGCAGCTGATTCGTCATTAATAAAATATTTTAAAACACTTCTAGACACTCCTAAAACGTCTTTACGCATTGGGTTTTTCAAGGCTTCAAGAGTAGAAACTTTTTTTTCTATAAAAACTCTTTGTGGTGAGTTTGATGCAGCGGCCTTGATCAAATCGATTGCTTTTGAACAATCGGATTTAATAGGCTTTAAAAAATCGTTCCATGCTTTTATTTTACTTTCTTTTACTGTTATTTTGATCTCTTTTTCCAAGTCAAATAACTCATCATCAGTAGCGATACCGTTGGTTATAATCCAATTTTTAAACTTTAAATTACAGTCATTCTCACGTTCCCACTGAAGGCGTTTAGAATTTTTGTAGCGTTCATGAGATCCTGATGTGGAATGGCCTTGTGGTTGAGTAAGTTCTTCTACATGTATAAGCACTGGCACGTGCTCTTCACGAGCAATACGACCTGCTTTTTCATAGGTGTTTATAAGTTCCACATAATCCCATCCTTTTACTTTTAGAATTTCATAGCCATTATCTTTTTGATCTCTATGAAACCCGCTTAGGACTTTAGAAATACTTTCTTTTGTTGTTTGATGTTTGGCATGAACCGAGATGCCGTAGTCATCGTCCCAAACACTTATCACCATCGGGACTTGTAATACTCCTGCGGCGTTAATAGTTTCAAAAAATAAGCCCTCGCTTGTACTAGCATTACCGATGGTTCCCCAAGCTACTTCTTTGCCATTTTTGGAAAAATTAGATGCATCAGCAGCTAATTCCTTATAAACTTTTGAGGCTTGAGCTAAACCTAATAAGCGTGGCATTTGTGCTGCGGTAGGAGAGATGTCTGAACTAGAATTTTTTTGTGCAGTTAGATTTTTCCAATCGTAATTATCGTCCAGTGAGTGTGTTACAAAATGTCCACCCATTTGGCGACCTGCACTCATAGGGTCAAAATTGATATCGGTATGTGCGTAAAGACCCGCAAAGAATTGCTCAATGCTCAATTCACCAATTGCCATCATAAAGGTCTGATCGCGGTAATATCCAGATCTGAAATCACCATTTTTGAACGCTTTAGCCCAAGCGAGCTGAGGAAGTTCTTTACCTCCTCCAAAAATTCCAAATTTTGCTTTGCCTGTTAATACCTCGCGACGGCCAAGTAAACTACATTCACGGCTTGTGACGGCAATTTTATAGTCATTCATAACTTCTGATCTAAATTCTTCAAAAGTTATGTTTTCAGCAAGCTTGTTTTTTGTAGACATTTACGATCAGAAATTTTCTGCAAATATAGGAAATATAAGCATATCAATCAACTTTAGTCAGTGTAAAGCATTAGAGATAAAAATCTAAAACAACAGTATTGTTCAAAGGATTTAAAGAAAGAAAATGTGGACTTGTGCTTATTTGATGAATAATAATGTCAGAACCATCTTCGTGTAAATAACTCGGCAAGTGCGGAAAAGTCTGTTGTAAATACAAATCTAATTTTTTGAGGGTAATTTGATTGATTAATCTCCCATCCTAGATTCGAATACACCGGGAAATAGATTTCGAAGAAATCAGTAACTAAGTCTAATCGTACTCCAGCATCGTAAGCAAAAAATGGACTTAGCCCTTTGTTTTTCACAAATCCTAGATCACCATAGGCTTGAATGTATCGCCATATAGACGCACTTGCGTTCAGGGTCGTTAACCATTGATTTGCGAAACCTGGCTCTGTTTTTGACTTAAATCCACCATCGGCAATTACCAATTGTTGAGCTAAAATTCCCGACGATTCTGACTGGCCTAAATAATTGTACTCAAAAAGGTAGTCTGTCGGACGATCCAACGCAAAATTGAAGTTGTTTTCGCTCTCAGGAAGTGAATTATATAAAAAAGTACCTGCAAATAACCTTAGGTTATAATGCCGATCATTTGGTGTCCTTTTTCTAATTTCATAACTAGAACTTAGTTTTCCAAAATTTCCAGAAAGCTGAAGGTCAACAGACCATTTGTCAAATTTGTGAATGGAGTTGTCCAAATTTAAATAGCGTAGATTAAGAACTTTATAGGGCGGAATGGTATTTTCATCAAGAAAACTTCTAGAATTATCTTTTTGAATATTTATATAACGCAACATCAACGTTTCACTTGCATTAGATCTCAAATTATTAATTTCTCTAAATTGAAATTGAACATAAGGCTGTATTTTTGTCATAAAAGATCCGTAATCAAAAGAGGAGCGATCAAAAGTAATTCCAAACATGGTGTTATAAAGCCTTGAATCTTCATGATAAATATTAAACATTGCTTTTGCAAACCCTGTCATCGTTTTTGACTCTAGACCGTAAAAGGGAGCCAAAGCATACAGGAATGGTTTTGCTAAAAGTCCTCTGTTGTTAAAATTCATTCCAAGTTTTAAACCATCGTAAATATTCTGAAACTCAACGATAGGAATGAAATAAATTTGCGCTTTTGCGGGATCCTCCACGTCTCTAAGAAAACGAAACTTTAACGGTTTATTGAACAGTCCACCATGGTCGAGTCGTTTCCAATTGTTACGTCGATTAAATTCTAAACTTGAGTGATCATAATTTAGCGCAAGTTCTTCAGCATCGTTATTTGCTATAGAAAATTGTTTTTCTCTATCAAATCCTTCAAGCCATTCATTTGAAATGACCTGTTCACCTTTCAATGTTGATAAGGAAATTGGATATTTTCCCTTTTTTAGGTTTTTAATGGTAAAATAAATTGAGTCTTTATCTTTTGAATAATTTTTGAATTTATAATCTGAGCTGTTAGAGTTGACAATGTAATCCTCAAAATACCAATCTATATTTTTCTTAGTTTTTTGTCTTAAAAATGTTTTGAATTTTACTACTGATGTAGGTTTATCAGAGTTTATATCAATGAACTCTTGTATCCAAAGAAGTTCATTGTTCTGACCTAAATAGGACATTAAATACTTTAAACTTAGACCAGCTTTAAATTTTGTAGTATGCCTTTGATTAAAGTTAATTAACTCTTCGCGACTTGTGTTGAGTGCCTGATCACGTCCAGTTCTCAACATTTGATAATGGGTAAGGCGGTATTGCTCTGCGTATTTTAGTTTTGAAAAATTAAATCCTCTAATTCCCCAAAAATTAGCGAGTTTCCCAAGTAGCTTTTGGTCTGGATAATAGGTTTCTATATAACGAACGAGCAGCAATTGTTCGATTCCTTTTTTTAACCAATACTCAGTTCTAGAATCAAGTTTTAAAACTTCATCAATATATTTTTTGATGATGTTTTGCGCTAATGTGATCTCATATTCAAATTCCTTTGAAAAAGGCGATAATACATCTGGAAGAAAGGTTAACCCATAGAGTGAGTTTTTCTTGTATTCAAGATTGGATAATATCAATTTATTTTTCGGGTATACTGCAATATTTGCAGAAGAAAAATCATTAATTCTTTCCAGTATTTGTTTTTCATTTTTAAGACTTATTTTTTTTAAATTAGTGTTTAATTGAATGGTTAAGTCGTCAAAAGTGTAATGTCTGAATTTTTCCGAGGTGATAAAAATCTTTGAATCTGTAACATTATTTCCTTCAAAAGTATATTGAATTAAACCATCATAACGTTCAAAGCCTAGTTCGTTTAAAGCTGTGTAGACGTTGTAGTTATCGGCTGTTGTAAGTTTTAGCTTTGTGTCAATACTAGGAGCGTACAAGTCATCCAGATTTTGATTGCTGTAAAGTCTCCAGTCTTGTCCGTCAAAAACAGCGGGGGTTAAATACCAAGCGTTTAGTGCATAATCTTTCTTTTTATTGATGCCGTATCCTGTGAATCGATCATTTTGAATTGTTAATTGATAATCTATCTCTAAGGTTATGGCATCACCTGGTAACAAAGCCTTATCGAGATCAACTTTTAAAATATCTGTTTGATTAGCAAGACGATTAAAAACATGTGGATTTTGTGTTTGGCTTTGGATACGATTGATTGTAGTATACCCACGATGTTTGTCCCTTGCGACATATAAATTTGTATTGAATTCATTTAAAAATTTCTTTGTCAAAGGCGTTTCTGGACTGCTGTAACTTGAAGTCCAATCTGTAAAATATAATTCATTCAGTGCTATACCATACGAGTTGTAAAATGTAAATGACTGTTGAATATTAATGATTTCAGTATCGGAGTCGACCACTGCCACAATATCCGTCTTGTGTTGTCCATAACACATGGATATACCAGCCAAGATTAAAGCAAGGTGGATGTTCTGCATGACTTTTTTTGTAGGCCCTAGAGTGTTGATGACAATTAGAAATTTGGGCTGAGTTGATATTGTTTGTAAAAGGCGTCCAATATCGCTGTTACTTCTTCTGGCGAATCGACAGTGTGAATCAAATCTAAGTCTTTTTGACTGATCGTTTTGTATTCGTCGCGAAGTGTATTTTTAATCCACTCAACTAATCCTTTCCAGTAGGAACTTCCAACAAGAATGATAGGGAACTTCTCAATTTTATTGGTTTGTATCAAGGTTATAGCCTCAAAGAGTTCGTCTAAAGTTCCAAAACCACCTGGCATCACTACAAAGCCTTGAGAATATTTAACAAACATAACTTTCCGAACAAAGAAATAATCAAAATCTAAACTTTTATCAGAATCTATATATGGGTTATCGTGTTGCTCAAAAGGTAAATCAATATTTAATCCAACAGAAACTCCTTTGGCGAGTTTAGCCCCTTTATTTCCTGCTTCCATAATACCTGGTCCACCGCCCGTAATAACGCCATAACCAGATTCAACAATAGCCTTAGCTATTTCTACAGCTAAAGTGTAGTATTTGTCATCTTTTTTAGTTCTGGCTGAACCAAAAATGGATACACAGGGCCCAATTTTACTCATTCGCTCAAACCCGGTAACAAATTCCCCCATAACTTTAAAAATGGCCCAGGAGTCGTTAGTTTTAATTTCGTTCCAGCTTTTGTGTTGTTGAAGTCTCATAATTTTTATTGTTTCGACCTACTAAAGTAATTCTTTTTTTAAATATTTTGCGGTATAGCTTATTTTGTTTTTGATAATCTGCTCAGGTGTTCCCTCAGCTACAATAGTACCACCTCCTTTACCACCTTCTAATCCCACATCAATAATATGATCTACAACCTTGATTACATCCAAATTATGCTCAATAATCAGAACAGTGTTCCCTTTGTCCACGAGCTTTTGTAACACATTTAAAAGAACGCGTATATCCTCAAAATGAAGTCCTGTTGTGGGTTCGTCAAGAATATATATTGTATTTCCAGTGTCGCGTTTACTGAGTTCAGAAGCAAGTTTTATGCGCTGTGCTTCTCCACCAGATAATGTTGTGCTCTGTTGACCTAATGTAATGTATCCAAGTCCAACATCTTTAATCGTTTTTAGTTTACGGTAAATTTTTGGAATATGCTCAAAGAAACCTACACTCTCATTGATGGTCATGTTTAGTACATCACTTATTGATTTACCTTTGTATCTAATTTCTAAAGTTTCTCTGTTAAATCGTTTGCCCATACAAGATTCACAGCCAACATAAACATCAGGCAGAAAATTCATTTCAATAAGCCTTAAACCACCTCCTTTGCATGTTTCACACCGCCCACCAGAAACATTAAAACTAAAGCGTCCTGGTTTATAACCTCGAATCATAGCTTCTGGAATCTTTGCAAAAAGCGATCTAATTTCGCCAAATACACCAGTATAGGTAGCAGGATTACTGCGCGGGGTTCTACCGATTGGAGATTGATTAATATCAATCACTTTATCTAAATGCTCTAAGCCTTTAATGCTTTTGTATGCTAAGGGCTCCTTAACACCATTAAAATAATAATTATTTAGAATAGGGTATAGGGTTTCGTTTATTAAAGACGATTTCCCACTCCCTGAAACACCTGTAATGCCAACCATTTTCCCCAGCGGGATTTTGATGGAAACATTTTTTAAATTATTGCCTGTACACCCCTTTAGCTCTAAGGTTTTACCATTGCCTTTACGTCGTTTTTTTGGTATTGCTATGGTTTTTACATTTCGAAGATACTGAGCAGTAATGGTATCTGCCTTATGTAAATGGGCAGGCTTTCCTTGGCTTATAATTTCGCCTCCAAATTTACCAGCCTTCGGACCTATGTCAATGATGTGATCGGCTTGCTCAATCATGTCTTTATCGTGCTCCACTACAATTACAGAATTACCAACATCGCGCAATGCCATAAGAGATTGTATCAGTTTTTGATTATCGCGCTGATGTAAACCAATACTAGGCTCGTCCAAGATGTAGAGTACACCGACTAGTTCAGATCCAATTTGAGTGGCCAATCGAATGCGTTGTGCCTCACCACCAGAAAGTGACTTTGAGCTTCTGTTTAAGGCTAAATAATCTAATCCAACATCCAGCAAAAATTGTAACCGTGTCCGTATTTCTTTGATAATTTCTTTGGCAATTGCATTTTGCTTAGTTGAAAGTTGATTTGGTAGGGCTTTGAACCACAATGCTAATTCATTGATGTCCAGTGCAGCAAGCTCAGCAATATTTTTATTATTTATCTTAAAATAAAGTACTTCTTTTTTTAAACGTGATCCACCACATGAAGGACATTCTATTTTATCCATATAAGCTTTTGCCCAACGTTTTATGGAGCTCGAATCAGTGGTGTTGTATTGATGCTCAATAAAGTTAACAATACCATCAAAATCAATTTCATAATTTCTTGAAACACCAAGAGATTTACTGTTAACGGAAAACTCTTCTTTACCGCCATAGAGTATGATGTCCATGGCTTTTTTTGGAATGCTTTTGATTTGATCTGATAGACTAAAGTTAAATCGTTTAGCAATTAACTCAAGCTGCTTAAATATCCAAGAATCTTTTTGTGGCCCTTGAGGAGCTAGTCCGCCATTTTTAATGGATAGCTTGGGGTTAGGAATAATTTTTTGAACATTAACTTTATATAAACTTCCAATACCATTACATTCAGGACAAGCCCCTTTAGGTGAATTAAAAGAAAAATTATTAGGTTCAGGATTAGGATATGAAATTCCCGATGAAGGACACATAAGATTTCCACTAAAGAAGCGTAAGCTTTTCTCATCATGGTCAAATACCATTAACATTTGATCCCCTTGGTCCATAGCAGTATTAATACTATCATCAAGACGATTGGTATTCATTGTTTTTTCATCGACTTTCAGCCGATCAATCACTATTTCAATGTCGTGAAGCTTGTACCGATCAAGGCGCATTCCAGGTTTTATATCGACTATAGTGCCATCCACTCTAACTTTGATGAAACCTTGTTTAGCTATATATTCAAAAAGCTCACGGTAGTGTCCTTTTCTAGAGCGCACAACAGGTGCTAAAATAGAAATACGTTTGTCCTTGAATGTGCTGCCAATAAGTGATTTAATTTGTTGATTACTGTAGCTTACCATTTTTTCATTGGTATTATAGCTATAGGCATCGGCTGCACGTGCAAACAGCAAGCGTAAAAAGTCATAAACTTCGGTTATTGTGCCAACGGTCGATCTTGGTGATTTGCTGGTCGTTTTTTGCTCAATAGCTATTACTGGCGATAGGCCATCAATTTTATCAACATCTGGACGTTCTAAAGTTCCTAAAAACTGTCTAGCATAGGCAGAAAACGTTTCTATATACCGCCGTTGACCTTCTGCATAAATTGTATCGAACGCCAATGACGACTTACCACTTCCCGATAGACCAGTAATAACGACAAGTTGATCTCTTGGGATTTTGACGTCAATATCCTTTAAATTATGTGCTCGAGCACCCTGAACTTCGATATATTCCTCAAATGTATTGTTTTTTGTTTTCGCCATGGGGTCATAAAAAATCTGCTAAACCTTTGCCTTCGCGAATAAGCTTAGGAGGGGTTTGAGTTAAATCATGTTCTTCCACGCGATTATTTCCACCAAATCCATTATCAATTATGATGTCGGCATAGTTCTGCCATTTTTCATAAATTAGTTCAGGATCGGTTGTGTATTCAATAATATCGTCTTCATCATTTATTGAAGTTGACACAATTGGATTGCCAAGTCGCCTGACGAGTTCTAATGCAATTGGATGATCAGGAACCCGAATACCAACTGTTTTACGTTTTTTGAATGGATGAGGAAGGGCTTTGTTGCTGGGTAAAACAAAAGTGTATGGCCCAGGAAAATAACGTTTTAACGTCTTAAACGTACTACTATCTATTTGAGCTGTATAGTCGCTTAAGTGGCTTAAATTATGGCAAATAAATGAAAACTGAGCACGTTCAAGTTTGACTCCTTTGATGCGAGCAATACGTTCCATTGCTTTTGTGCTTTTTACATCACAACCCAAAGCGTAAACGGTATCAGTAGGGTATATGCCTAACCCGCCGGCTTTTAAGCACGTAACAATCTTATCTAAAGTTCTTGGGTGGGGATTTTCTGAGTAAAGTTTTAATAATTCAGCCATAACTACGATACAATTTCTAATTTCGCAAAGCGCAAAAGTAATTTCTTTACTCCTGAATTTGAGAACTTAATCTCTGCTTTTAAATCAGCGCCTTTCCCTTCAATCTTCACTACCTCGCCTGTGCCAAAGCGTTGGTGGTTCACGATATTGCCTACGATAAGCTTACTGTCAAATAAATTTGTATTGGGGTTGGTCTTTGATAGTTTTGTTAAATTTTTAGGGGTAAGTCTTGCGGGTTGCTCAGCTTTTTTCTTTGGTTTAGGTTTTCTAAACAAAGGTTTTTTATAGCGAACTTTTGACTGAGGGACATCACCAAATATATCGGCACTAAGCATGGGGTTAAATCGCCGTTCTTCTTTTGGGGTTGTGATTTCTAAATAATCATCATCAATTTCTTCGATGAATCGACTTGGTTCAGCATCAATAAGTTTACCCCATCTGTAACGGGACAAAGCATAAGTTAAATACACTTGTTTTTCTGCACGAGTTACAGCAACATAAAATAAGCGGCGTTCTTCTTCAAGTTCACTTCTCGTATTCATACTCATAGCGCTTGGAAATAAGTCTTCCTCGAGGCCAACAATGTAAACATAAGGAAACTCTAAACCTTTGGCCAGATGAATCGTCATTAGTGCAACTTTTTCTTCGTCACCTTTTTGCTCATTGTCCAAATCGGTTGCAAGTGCTACATCTTCTAAAAATTCAGCTAAATCAGCAGTTGAGTCTGCAAGTTCGCGCTGGCCTTCTACGAAATCTTTTATTCCGTTTAGAAGTTCTTCAACATTTTCCATTCTTGTGACGCCCTCTGGTGCCCCATCTTTTTTAAATTCTCTAATTAAACCACTTACTCTACAAACATGTTCGGCGAGTTCAAAAGCATTAGCACCTTGATTCATAACTTGAAAACTTTCAATCATTGTACAAAAATTTGACAACTTTGTTTTGATCCCAGAGTTCAAATTAATATTAGAAGTTTGAATGTGTTTGAGTATCTCAAACATTGTTGTGTTGGCTGCATTTGCAGCAACAATAAGCCGGTCTACCGTTGTTTGACCAATTCCGCGTCCAGGGAAATTAATGATACGCTTTAAAGCTTCTTCGTCAGCAGGATTGATAATTAACCTTAAATAGGCAAGAACATCTTTAATCTCTTTTCGCTGATAGAACGACAAACCCCCATAGATTCGGTAGGGTAGACCTCTTTTCCTCAAAGCATCTTCAATTGCTCTTGATTGCGCATTTGTTCTGTAGAGAACAGCGAAATCAGCATTCTTAGCTTGATTATTCATTTGGTTTTCGAAAATAGAGCTGGCTACATATCGCCCTTCATCACCATCTGTCAATGAGCGGTTTACTACAATTTTAGTCCCTTCACTATTAGCGGTCCAAACTACTTTATCTAATTTAGTTTGATTTTTATCAATAATAGAATTTGCGGCATTTACAATGTTTTTTGTAGATCGATAATTTTGTTCTAATCGATAAATTTTGACATTGTCATAATCTTTCTGGAAATTCAGAATATTATTGATGTTAGCCCCACGAAAGGCATAAATACTTTGCGCATCATCTCCAACAACGCATATGTTTTGAAAACGATCAGATAATGCGCGAACACTAAGATAGTATCTTGATACTCATCCACAAGAATATAGCGGAATCGATTTTGATATTTTGCTAATACATCTGGAAATCGTGTGAGCAATTCATTAGTCTTAAGTAATAAATCATCAAAATCCATTGCGCCTGCCTTAAAACAACGGTCTACGTATTCTTTGTATATAGCACCCAATTGCGGACGCTTTGCCATGGTATCTGCTTCTATAAGTTCAGGATTCTGGAAATAGGCACGAACAGTAATTAAACTGTTCTTGTATGAAGAAATACGCGAATGAATTTGCTTGTATTTATATACATCCTTATCTAAATTTAGTTCTTTTATAATTGCAGATACGAGCCGTTGAGAATCTTGTGTATCGTATATAGTGAAGTTTGATGGATATCCTAATTTATCAGCCTCAAAACGTAAAATTTTAGCAAACACGGAATGAAAAGTTCCCATCCATAAATTTTTAGCCTCGCTATCTCCTACAATAGATGCAATTCTTGATTTCATCTCCCTTGCAGCTTTGTTTGTAAAGGTGAGTGCCAAGATATTAAACGGATCAACTCCTTTACTCATCAAATAGGCAATTCTAAACGTCAGCACTCTGGTTTTTCCAGAGCCCGCACCCGCAATTACAATCATGGGGCCATACATCTGTAATGTTGGTGCTAATTGCGCGTCGTTTAGCTGTTCTAAATAGGCTTTCAAATAAAAAAAATTAGAACGGTGAAATTAAGTAATGTATTCCTTTTTTAGCTTGGCTTTAACGAATAATTATAAACAATTCACATCATTTTTATGTGATGTTCCTTAGTTCTTTTGCAAATTTTATAAGCGCTCAATTTTTATCCATCAATTATTTGACAGTGTTTGTTATGAAATTATTAAATTAGTGCCACAAAATTATTATTTAAAATGACTGAAAATTTCTTAGGGTTAATGTTGTATTGCATCCCGGCATTAATTACTGGCGCCATAGCTTTTTTGTTTTTCAAAGAGCATGTTACTAATGAAAATAACAGGCGTAACTTTATGCTTCATAAAAACTATCACAAAGAAATCTTACCTACACGCTTACAAGCTTTTGAACGTTTGACCTTGTTTTTGGAACGCATAAGTGCTCATAATTTACTTTTACGTGTTCCGCCAATTGCCCCACAGCCTGATGCCTATAAAGACTTGTTGATCAAAACAATTGAGCAGGAGTATGAACATAATTTAGCACAACAAATTTATGTTTCTGAGTCTTGTTGGCAAATTATCTCAGCGGCAAAAAATAACAGTATTAAGTTGATTAGATCATTTGAAATCACTGAGGAAATACCTACTGCAAACGACATGAGCGCAGCTCTATTTGAAACCCTAACACAATCAAAACTTTCACCCCAAATGGCTTTAAACGTACTCAAAGAAGAAGTAAGACTCTTACTAAACTAAGCACAACATGGTTCAGGATGTTTTGCAAACACCAATTGATTATCTTAAAGGGGTAGGACCTAACAGAGCTTCCTTGTTGCGTTCAGAACTGGGTATTCATACGTTTCAAGATTTAATCCATTTGTTTCCCAACCGCTACATCGATCGCACTCAATTTTATAAGGTAAATGCACTAGAACAAAACAATGCCGAAGTGCAAGTCATCGGGCAAATTACAGAAATTAGAGAAGTAGGACAGCAAAGAGGTAAGCGACTTGTAGCAACCTTTAGAGACAGTACTGGAAAGATTGATTTAGTTTGGTTTCGAGGTCGAAAATGGATTAAAGAGCGTTTAAAACTGCACACAGATTATGTGGTTTTTGGAAAAACAAATCTATTTAATGGCGTTTTTAACATGCCTCATCCTGATATGGAACTCAAAACAGATTTTGACAAAAGTTTAAGCTCTGCTATTCAACCTATTTATCCATCAACAGAAAAATTATCCAATCGAGGGATTTCTAATCGATCGCTTTCTAAATTAATTGAACATTTGTTTCAACATGTTGGCACTTCACAGCTTGCCCGTCTGTCAGACGAAATATTAATGCACAATGGATTAATTTCAAAAAAAGACGCTCTAACTAACATCCATTTTCCTAAAAATCAAAAGTTGCTCGCTAGTGCTCAATTTCGATTGAAATTTGAAGAACTCTTTTTTATTCAACTGCAATTGGTGTATAAAAATTTGATTCATAAATCAAAAATTAAGGGCTTCCTTTTTGAAACAGTGGGGACTCATTTTAATGATTTTTATAATAACCATTTGCCCTTCACTTTGACAGCCGCTCAAAAGCGTGTTGTAAAAGAAATCCGGGGCGATATGGGCAGTAACGCACAGATGAATCGATTGTTGCAAGGGGATGTCGGCTCAGGAAAAACTATTGTAGCTTTTTTATCCATGCTTATTGCCATTGATAACAATTTTCAAGCCACCCTTATGGCACCTACCGAAATACTAGCAATTCAACATTATAACAGCTTGAAGCCCATGTGCACTGCTTTAGGAATCAACATAGCATTGCTTACAGGCTCATCAAAAACTGCTGCTAGAAAAGAAATACACTCCGGTTTGGAGGGCGGAAACTTAAATATTTTGGTGGGAACTCATGCCATTTTGGAGGACAAAGTAAGATTTAAAAATTTAGGATTAGCCATCATTGACGAGCAACACCGCTTTGGGGTAGATCAACGCAGTAAATTATGGCACAAAAACACATCGCCTCCTCACGTATTAGTGATGACAGCTACTCCAATTCCAAGAACATTAGCGATGTCGGTTTATGGGGATTTAGACATTTCAGTGATCGATGAGCTACCTCCGGGAAGAAAACCCATTAAAACGGTTCATCGTTATGACAGCAACCGCTTAAAAGTATTTGGTTTTATTCGAGAAGAAATAAAAAAAGGACGTCAAGTTTATATTGTATACCCACTCATTAATGAAAGTCAAAAATTAGATTTTAAAGATTTAATGGATGGCTATGAAAGCATCGCACGAGAGTTTCCTGTACCAAACTATCAAATTTCCATTGTCCATGGCCAAATGAAAGCTACAGACAAAGACTTTGAAATGCAACGCTTTTTGAAAGGTGAAACGCAAATTATGGTAGCGACAACAGTGATAGAAGTGGGCGTAAATGTCCCAAATGCTTCTGTAATGATTATTGAAAGTGCCGAGCGGTTTGGATTGTCTCAGTTGCATCAATTACGAGGTCGTGTTGGGAGAGGAGCTGAGCAAAGCTATTGCATTTTAATGACGAGCCACAAACTTGGAAATGACAGCAAAACGCGAATGGAAACGATGGTGCGCTCTTCTGATGGTTTTGAAATTGCCGAAGTAGATTTAAAACTTAGAGGACCCGGAGATATCATGGGAACGCAACAAAGTGGTGTTTTGCGTTTAAAAATAGCTAACATCGTTCAAGACAAAGCGCTCTTATCTTCAGCTCGAGCATGGGCTAAAAAAGTACTTAAAGAAGATCCAAAACTGAGTTCAACAAAACATTTACCCATAAATAAAACGTACACTCAAATGGGTAAGTATAAAAACATGTGGAATTATATCAGTTAGTATGGGTTGAGAAAAGCAGCACTCATTTGATTTAAATCCTCAAAAACAATCTTGAAATCACGCTCAAAATCTGAATAATACTGCTCCAACTCAAAACTAGCTCGATCCATTCTTGACCGCCCTTGAGTTCTTCTATTCATTCCTGATAAAACACCAGATATCCCTTCAATGGAAGCGTAACTCAATAGCCAATTTCCTTTGGTCATATGGGGGAGTATATATTGCGCTTTTTCAGGCATTATATTAATGTTCTTATTTAAAATAGTATAGCAGTATTGCGCATAGTCTGCTAACGAAATCGAGGTATAAGTAGACCAGTTTTTAGCCAAAAAATGATCGAAAAAAATATCAACAATCACTCCAGAATAATGACTGTAATTTTTATGTAATCTTTTTGTGCTAGTTCTAAAATTGAGGTGTGCATCCGTGTGGGTATCAATTTGACGGTGTAAAAGAATTCCTTGTTGTATTTTAGATGTGTAATCCTTGTATTTTGAACCTTTAACGCTATCTGCAATAAAATTACCGATTAAAACGTCTTCATTGTTCCCAGAAAGATAGAGATGTGCAAGGTAGTTCATGGCATCAAAATTATGAATACTATCTTATAAAACTAGAATTGAAATCTTATATTTGTAAAAACTTTTTAAAATGACTTTAATCAAATCAATTTCTGGAATTCGTGGTACAATTGGCGGTGCTGTTTCTGATAATTTAACACCTATAGATGCGGTTAAATTTGCTGCGGCCTATGGCATGTGGGTCAAAGAGCAACGCGAAAAAACTAACTATAGAGTGGTTATTGGTAGAGATGCTCGAATTTCTGGTGAAATGATTCAAAGTTTAGTAATGAGCACCTTAATTGGAATGGGAATAGATGTTATCAATTTAGGTCTATCGACAACACCAACTGTAGAAGTAGCCGTGCCCATGGAGCATGCCGATGGGGGGATTATCCTTACTGCAAGTCACAATCCAAAACAATGGAATGCTTTAAAGTTGTTGGATGCAAATGGAGAGTTTTTGAATGCAGCGCATAGCCAACGTGTATTGGATTTAGCAGAACGTGAGGATGTAGACTTTGCAGAAGTTGATGATTTAGGGAAAATTACAGTTAATAATGCCTATTTTGATTTACACATAGATGAAGTGTTAGCACTTGATTATGTCGATGTTGAAGCCATAAAATCATGTAAATTTAAAGTCGTTGTAGACGGTGTCAATTCGACGGGTGGTATTGTTGTTCCGCTATTGCTTGAACGATTGGGCGTAGAACCCATTAAATTGCATTGTACCCCCGATGGACATTTTCCGCACAATCCTGAGCCGCTAAAAGCCCATTTGACCGATTTATCAGATAAAGTAGTACAAACCGGTGCAGATTTTGGTATTGCTGTAGATCCCGATGTAGACCGTTTGGCATTTATGGATGAACAAGGGACGTTGTTTGGCGAAGAATATACCTTAGTTGCTTGTGCTGATTTTGTTTTGAGTCAGAACAAAGGGAATACCGTAAGTAATTTGAGTTCCACACGAGCGCTAAGAGATGTTACACAAAAACATGGTGGTGCGTATACTGCCAGCGCAGTAGGTGAGGTAAATGTGGTAAATGCCATGAAAGCAAATAAAGCCGTTATTGGTGGTGAAGGCAACGGTGGAATAATTTTACCAGAGGCCCACTATGGACGTGATGCTTTAGTAGGCATTGCTTTATTTTTAAGTTTATTGGCCGAAAAACAAATTTCTGTAAGTGCACTCAAAAAGACATATCCTTTGTATTATATGAGTAAGAAGAAAATAGATTTGGACCCCAATATAGATGTTGATGGGCTCTTAGAAGCCATGGAAAACAAATATGCAAACGAACCTTTAACCACTGTCGATGGGGTGAAAATTGACTTTGCAGACTCTTGGGTTCATTTAAGAAAAAGCAACACAGAACCCATCATTAGAATTTATACAGAAGC